>CAYSSH010000001.1:0-48310 GCA_964433705.1 uncultured Candidatus Saccharibacteria bacterium
AGCAAATCATGAAAAAAGCACGAGAAATGTCTTCCTTGTAGATTGTTAATGCCTGAACAATTCGCCCCGCCACCAGATTTTATATAACTCGGCAATTTAGCCGATTTTTTAGAATTCAGAAAAGGCATCCTCTTTTGTCATCTCATTTAAGGCAGTACTTTGCAATAGCTCAAGATTATTGCCAGACAACACATATGAATAGTCATAGCCATTAAGCGTAGTTATTAGCGCTGAACAACTCGTACGACAATTTTCAAAATCAATCTCCCCCGCTTTACTCCTCACAATTTGTAACAAGTTATTGCTATTCCAATCCATTTGTTGTCCATATGAATACGCAGATGCGTAATCAGTAATCTCTAAATAATCAAAATAATCATTGCTACTAAAAATATAGCCAACCTTACCAATTAAACTTTCTGGTATTTTTATTTTTACTCCCCACTCCCCAATATAGATATAATCTTTCGAATTGCCATCAACAATGGTATCTATTATTGTTGCTACCGTTCCGTCATTAGCACTGGTTTCAATTTCAGGTGTTTTAATTGTAGTAATTGTTTCATCATTTTCTTTTATCTGAACTTTCAGATCAGAAATCTGACTATCCTTTTGTGAACTTTGTATCATACCATAAACGCCAAACCCAATACCACAAACCGCCACAATACACGCAATCGCAGTCGCAATTTTTAAACCATTTCCACTTTTTTGCTTATTGTCTATTACTGGCGTCATTTGCGCTCCAGTATCAACATTTTGTTCCATTGAATTCCTTTCTGTAATATTTATGCTTCTATTATAGCATGGTTTAACTTATCCCAAATATCTTCCTTGTAAATTGTTAATATCTGCCAAATTCGCCTCTATTTACCAGTGTCGACAAGAGATAACCTCTATGATAAAATATAGAGAATGAAAAGTAAAAATATCAAGCGAGGTAGAGTCGTCACGCCAGCAGACGCAAATCCGTGGCCACACGAACAGAAGGTATAAAATCACCAATTACCGATATGCTCCTACCGCAGGAGCTTCTTTTTATAGTATTCAAGCAATCTAGCTCCATTCTCTTCCTTGTAGATTGTTAATACCTGAGCAATATACTCATTAATCTATGTGTCTTTATTTTTGGCACTGGTTTACGCTCTCTATTTCTTGAAGTTCAAAGCGATATTTTTGTTTTGCATTAGGGCATTTCCCGCTTTCGACTTCAGAGATAAACATGTCATACGGGCGACACCACAAACGGGAATCTCCATATAATGCACGATATGCCACCATTTTTTCCTTGGTCTCGGAATGATAAATTATGTCCTCTACCAAATAAAGATCGCCCTTATAATGTTTATATATACCATGAATCTTGACTTGTCGCATTGCCTATACTCCTATTATCTACTATCATACCATATTTTCGTGTTATAATAATGATATGTCTAAATAATCTCGATATTTTTTAGATAAGCACGAAACTGTTTTAGCCCGACCTGTTAATACCCTAAACAATTAGGTCTTATTCCGAATTTATTAGAAGCATTACTTCAAAACGCCGTTTTTCATATCTTGGAAAATACCTGGTACATCAGAAAGTTGATCAAAAGTGCCACGTTGGACAATTTTGCCTTTATCTATCACAATGATCTCATCACAATTCTGTAAAGTGGTTAATCTATGTGCAATAGATATAATTGTGGTACCATACTCTGACTTAAGCTTTTCTATCTCTTTTTGGATGTGTTTTTCCGAAGTATTATCAAGTGCGGAAGTAGCTTCATCTAGAATTAAAATCTTTGGTTTACGCAGGAAAATACGTGCAAGTGCAATACGCTGACGTTGTCCGCCCGACAAGTTCCTGCCTCCTTCTGAAATTACAAAATCATACTTTTTCGGTAAATTGTTAATCGTATCTTCAAGATTTGCGCTTCTGGCGGCCGCCGAAATTGCCTCTGGAGAAATTTTTTCTTCTAAGCCATAGGTAATATTCTCGGCGATCGTCCCAGCAACCAAAAATGGAGTTTGTGGAACTAACGCAATGGACCTAGCGATTTCGGAACGGCTTAATTGTCCAATTTCGATACCACCAATTTTTATCATGCCATCGGCCTGCTCCAATTTATCTATGATTTTTATAAGAGTTGATTTGCCACAACCGCTAGGTCCAACCACGCCGATAAACTTTCCCTTATCTATTTCAAGATTTATGTCATTTAGTATCTTCTTATTTGGCTCCTCATCATAACCCATCGAGACATCTCTAAGCAAAATGTTATTATTAATAATTTCATCATAATATTTGTCGCCTGTGGCATAAGAAAAATCTTTCGGTAAGTATGCAATCCTAAAATAGTCATCCGCCAAAACTTTACATTCCGATAATTCATCTAGGATTCTATGTAGCTCTCGAAGCGGTGCGGTTAGCTGAGTAAAACATAAATAAACAGTCAAAATGGATCCTACCGCAATGATACCATTTGAGGCAAGTACTACGGAAATAGCGATAACTAGAACAGTAAAAACAGCTTCATTAATAAACTTAGCGCAATCATAAAATGCCATAGATTTATGATGTTCCATCTCTCTTGCGCGCAAAACGCTCGATTTATTCTCCACGCGTGACACTTCCATATCGACACTATTTAGAGAGCGAATCGTTTCGATGCCACCAAGAAGTTCCACCATAGTTCCATCCATTTCGGCTTTTTGCTCCATTAGATCAACGCGTATGCCACGCTGAGTCTTAATTTGCCTCCAAACAATAAAAAGACCGACAGGGATAACTGCAATGACGAGAAGCGCAATTAGTGGTGGGAGTTGCGAAAAAATTACGACAATTGCAGCAACTCCTGTAGCTATAGCAGGAGCAAAATCCATAAACACCAGTTTTACTAACTTTGATACCCCCTCTATGCTACGATTAAGACGCCCATGAATATTGCCAGTCATATGTTTGCGAAAGTAAGATAAAGGAGCCATCATTAGAGCACTAGATGCTTTTACTCTTGCCCTAAGCTCTACCTTTGTAGCAACACCTTCGACCATCAGCCGCCTAATTACTTTTATGATTTCATTCGAGACGGTGACTATTAAAATAACCAACAAAATCGGTATAACTGCTGCAAAAACTATCTCATCTTGAGCTAAAACTTGATCGGTAAGATAGCCAATAGCTAGTGGGGTGATTTGGCTAAGTATCGCCGATATCCCAAGAAGAAGCAGAACTAACAAAAAACTAATTTTTTGTTTTTTGTCTAAAATATCATATATTTTTCTAAACAACGATCTTTTCATATATCTATTATAGCATGAGAGCTAAAACGCCAAAAATGGCATTTTTTTGAAATATTTTTATTTTTTGTGGTATAATATAGATAGGTGAGCAAAAATCAGCCTACGTTACCCCCCTAACGCAGGCTGATTTTTGTATTAGCCTCTATTTTCTTCTTCCTTTTGGTCCCTCGACTAATTTCTTCGCCGCGAGCTTTACCGCATAGTTCCAACTATTAATCATGTGTGGCGTTGACGCAATTTCGAGCGCCGTCAAATGATGGCGAATTGCAATCGACAATTCCTGGGCCATCAACGCCGCATTCGGTGCCACAATCGTTGCACCTACAATCCGCCCCGTTGTATCAGCCAAAATTTTCACAAAACCATGTTCTAACCGCTCGGTCCTACTCGCCGGAATGTCCTTTAGTGGCACAATCGCCCGCGCATACTTACGTTTGCGTTTATTCAAATCATTTTCATTAAGTCCAACAGTCGCAACTTCTGGATAAGTACTTACCACCCGAATAAATCCGCTCCGGCTGATCAAATTCTTCGCCCGACTCATAATATTGACCGCCAGTACCGAAGCCTCATATTCAGACCGTTCAGTCGATGAATCACCCCCAATACAATCCCCCAACGCATAGATATTCTTTGCCGAAGTATGGAATAACTTGTCAACAACAATCCCAGATCGCTTGTATTTCACACCAGCATTCTCAAGCCCCAAATCCGTATTTGCTTCGGATCCAGTCGCAAGTACGATACAGTCAACATTCACCATTTTTTCCTGACCAGCCGTCCTAAAAATCACCGTCTTCACATTGCCTTTTTGCTCCACCGCCACAACCTCAGAATTTGGAATTACCATTATTCCAAGTTTATTCGTGAAGTAATCAGTTAAAAGTGCCGCCACTTCCTTATCTTCGCGAGGTAAAATATGCGTAGATTTTTCCATAATCAAAGTTCGCGCTCCGAGTTCTGCAAAATATTCCGCAATTTCGCACCCTGTCGCCCCACCCCCAATAATAAATACAAATTTAGGCAAACGCCTTACCTTGATCGCGCTATCCGGCGTCAAGAAGCTCACTTTATCTAGACCTTGAATTTCGCTCGTTATTAGTCTGGATCCAGTCGCAAGAACGAAATAACCGCCAGTTATTTGTTGGTCGCCCACCGCAATCGTATGATTATCCAAAAAATGTGCAAACCCATCAATACAGGTTATGCCAGCCTCTTCGTAAATTTTCTTACTGCCACCGCCCAGCAAAGAAACGATATGCTGTTGATGCGCCACTACGGTTGGGAAATTATATCTTAGTTCTCGGCTGTTAATTTCCGGATACGCTGAAAGTTTCGCATACGCATGTGCGAATCCAAGACTTACCGCGTATGGCACATCGCGATAATTCAAATTATTCCCACCATAACTATCGCCTTCTACAATTGCCACGCGCAGCTTCTTATTCTTCGCTAGCGTCAAAGCCACTGTCGTCCCAGCTGGCCCACTCCCAATAATAATATAGTCAAAATTGTATTTCTTTCCCATCCTTTTGTACCTTTATATTATTATATCATAGTTTTCATAAACATAAGCAAAATCTTTATTATATTTTTTTAATTCTTTAACTACTCTGCGCTTAATATCATCTACTGTAATGATTTTTCTTCCAACTAAATCCTTGTAAACCGCATCGAGCGTTATTTTAATAAATTCATCCGCCGCCGCTTCGGGTATTCTTAGCCCACGCGCTTGAAACTCCAATTCCTTTCTTATTTTTTTTATCGCCTCATCCATCATTTTGCCCCCATCCACATTAGTATTCCCGCCACTGCTAAATACCCGCAGGGAATCACAACCATTAGGACTGGTTTCATTTTTACCCTCATTTTTTGAATATCGACCAGATTTTGTCCTGCTCGAAACATAAATCTAATCACAAAAAGTGGCAACACCATCGCCAATATGCCTAAAATAATCACTATGGCCCTCACTATATTTGTCGTATAAAGTAGCACCACATTAGCCACCACAAATAACGGCAAACTAAAAATTAGTTCTGGCACTCCCGCAAAAAATCCTACTGCCACCGCTTCGCGTTGATTTTTCACCATCCGTATCTCCGCCTGCGTTTTTCTTACATATCTCCTCGGCACAAACAGCGCCGTAGAATTTTTTGGCATTTTCTTACGATAATAAACCAAAATCACTAAAACCGATTCCACTGCGACAATTCCTGCCAAAATCCACCACAATAAACTTTCTTGAACCTGCCCCACATTGTAAAAAATCACAAATAATACAAAATAGCAAATCAGCCAAACTGCTGTTGCAAAAAACTCTACACCAAGCGTAAACCATAAACTTAAGTTATCTGCCTTTTTGCTGCTGTTTTTACCAAGAGCGGAATGATAAAAAATCGCAAAAGTACCCGGTATTAGTTGTAAAACCATCAAAATAAGCAATACCAGAATTAATACAATAACAGAGGGCACAACGCTCATGTTTATATTATATCACACAATTTTTAGGTGGGGGCTTGTTTTTTATTTTGAAGTGTGCTAATGTCCGCAGTATGAAAAAAATATTCTATTTTACTATCATGCTTTTCTTAACAGTTTTTACTATATCTGATCCGTTTTCTGCCGCCATGGCGACTGACATAGTCGAAGATGCGACCGATGCTACTGTTACGACACCAGAAATTCATGACAGCGTTCCAGAACTTTACATTAAGGCAGTTAATCCAGGCTACGGTAAACAAAATGAAGGAGAAATGATTGAACTCGCCCGACGTATTTCGCCATCTTCTGATTCGGGCGCCACTTTATTTTCGCTCGCCGGCGTATCTGTGCGCTATACAATATCAAGCGGGAATCAGCCAGTTCTGGTCAAGTTTCCCGAGAACAGTTATATGGCTGGCGAGTCCATCATCCTTCGTTTAGCCAGCTCGCCGGATCACGAGCTGGCGGCGGTTACTTATACAAAAACCATTGCGTTAGACAAGAGTATCGATTTAATAAAAGACGACGAAATAGTTGATTCACTTTGTTGGACAAATAAAGATGGCTGCTATCCAAAATTTAAATCAGACTCGCCCACTACACTTGTTCGTGACATAACGACCAATCAGTTCTTTTCAGACCCTAATTATTTACCAATCTTCATCCCGGAAAACTACGTCATCCAAGACCCCACCCTAGATTCTGACATTTTAGGCAGTGGCGCCACCGACACTACGCCGGATGCAATTGAGCCAAATGACTCTATCGCCGTTCTTGACCCAGTAACCATCTCAGACTCTGCCGCCGCTCTTACTCCATCAAACATTCAAGAATTAGCCCCAAACGACGATTCGGGTGCTTCCGTCCCGCAAAATACCATAAAACCTGCTCATTGTCAAGGTCTAGTTTTTTCCGAAATTTTGAGTTACTATGCTGAACTCCAATCCGAACAATTTATTGAACTCCATAACTCCAATTCCGAACAAATTTTATTGGATGGTTGCGCCATCCGCTATAAAAATAAAGCCTACCCGCTGTCCGGAATTATTAAACCAGAAGAGTATTATGTCTATCAGCCGTCAGATTTTAAACTCACCAAAAACCCTACCACATCCAATTTACTAGAAATCCTCGACTCCGATGGCACTATAGCTGACACCTTAGAATATTTAAACGGTCAGAAAAAGGGAACTGCTTGGGCTTTTATTGGCTATGACGAAAAAGGTGAGCCAATTTGGCGTACAACCTACTTAGCCACTCCAGGCGCTCCAAATATCTATCAAGAATACAAAACTTGCGAATCCGGCAAGGTGATCAATGCAGCCACAGGAAATTGCGTCAAGGTAACAGAAGTCACGCAGAAAACCTGCGCTGCTGACCAATATCTAAATCCATTAACCGGTCGTTGTAACAAACTTCCCACGTCCTCGACTCCTACTGAATGTAAAGATGGTTATGTTCTAAATCCCGACACTGGCCGTTGTAATAAAATCAAAGAAAACAACGGCGCCGATTATTCATTAATTACAGAAACCTACGAAGAAAGTTCTTCCTTTGTCGCACTCTCAGCTATCCTTGGCGTCGTCGTAGCCGGCATAGTTTTTCTGATTTTTGAGTTTAGGCATGAGCTTGTAAGGCTTTGGCGTAGAGTTGTTCAACGATTTCATTAAATACCGCTTCGCGCGTTTGGTCGCCGTTCACATTAATGAGCAACCCAAGTTGTTTGTAGTGCTCAATTACCGGAATTGTTTTTTCTCTAAATTCCGTTAATCTGGTTCGAAAGGCTTCAATTGAGCGGTCGTCCTTTCGCTCACCGCGGTCGTTTAATATCTTGGCTGCTTGCCAGCGCCCCTCCACATCCGCCTCGGAAATGTTTAGTAAAATCACCGCTTTGATTTCATGGTTGGCACTTCTAGCCGCCTCCATTACTGCATCTTCTTCACCCGACCACCGTCCAATTGATGACAAAACCAGCGGCACTGTCGCCACGTCCTCTCGTCCAAAATACGGTAATACCCATTCATAAAACACATCTGTAGGTATTAAATTGCCTTTACCAGAATAGTCTTTATGTGCCTCTGCTTCTTTCGCCCGAATAATCATCCCAGACGACAAAAGCTTTGCTCCTAGTAGTTTCGCAAGCATTACTCCTTGCGTATCTTTTCCAGACATTGGCAACCCAAAAACATTTATCGACCCCGTACCGAGCCATTCTTTAATAACTCTACTCTTTTCTTCCATACCGTAATTATACCACACATCAAAAAGCGAACAAAATTAGCACTCTTGAATTATTGGTGCTAATTATATATAATATATATATGGATATTACAAATCGTCAGAGGGCCATTCTCAGCCAAATCATCGAAGAATATGCTGAAACAGCATCGCCTGTTGGCAGTGTAACGATGGCTAAACTTTTTAACGTTTCGCCCGCTACTATTCGTGCCGAAATGGCGCGGCTAGAATCCTTGGGTTTAATTGCCCAGCCACATACGTCCGCTGGTCGTGTTCCGACCGACGCCGGCTACCGTTTTTACGTCAATCATCTAAACGAATCGCCTATACCAGAGCAAGAACCAGTTGACCAAAAATCTCTCGAACGTGGCACACACGCCTTAAAGGTTCGCATTGCTTCACAATCTCGTGCCGATGCAGCGATTCGTGGCGCTGTTGATTCACTCGTGGAACTTACAGGTAACCTCGGCCTCGCTACGATTGGCGACCAACTATATCTTTCCGGCATTTCTCGTCTGTTTACTCAGCCTGAGTTTATGGATAATAGGCGTGTCCAATCCGTTGCCAAACTTCTTGACGAATTAGAACCTTGGCTTCGTGAAGCCGCCCCCGGTGAGCCACTCAACATCTTTATCGGGCATGAAAACCCTATTGGCAAAAATTCCGAAGTTTCGCTTATTATCTCAAAGTTCCGCTCGCCTTTTTCGGATCGTAGTTATATTGGTGTGCTCGGACCCACGCGCCAAAATTACCTTCGCGTTACCGCTCTCGTTCGCCACGCCGGTCGTTTATTAGAAGAAATATTATAAGGAGAAATTATGAAAACTTCAAACCCAGAATCAGATCAACAGCCAAACTCGCAGACAGGTCAGCAACCGCCCAAAACCAATCCAACGTCAACTCCCGCTGACCTTGAAAAAATTAACGAACTAACCAATGATTTAAAGCGCACTCGTGCGGATTTCGAAAACTATCGTAAACAGACCGAAAACCAAAAGGAAAACGAGAAGAAAGCGACTAGACTTTCTACCGTCTACAAATTCCTCGGTCTTTTAGATGATTTGGATCGCGCTTTTGCCGCTTATGATACGCTTGCGCCTCTCTCTAAATCACTAGAAAAAACTTTGAAGGAGCTGGGGCTTACGAAGATTCCAACCGACCAAGAATTTAACCCAGATCTTCACGAGGCGATCCAATCAACCGGCGAAGGCGAAAAAGAAATCATCGCGGAAGTTTTAAGACCCGGCTATTATTACGAAGGTGAAGTTTTGCGCCCAGCTATGGTTAAAGTTCAAAAAGTCTGACCCTTTACAATTATCAAAATAAGTGATAAAATAATAACTAAATTTAGTAGAAAAGGATAAAAAATGGCTGAATATAAATTGTCGCTCCAAAAGCGCGAAATTACAGGAAAGAAATTAAAAGCATTAAGGGCTGAAGGCTTAATTCCTTCCGTGGTTTATGGCGATAAAACTCCAGCTCTCGCTTCGTCGGAATATGTTGCGACCGAGAAAGTGTTGGCGCTCGCTGGTTACCACTCTCCAATAGACCTCGATCTTGACGGTAAAAAGACCCTTGCTATCGTGAAAGATGTTCAAATCGACCCGGTCTCTCGTAAAATTGTCAACATTGAGTTCCAGGCTATTTCCGCAAACGAAGTCGTAGAGGCTACCACTCCGATTATCATTCTTAATTATGAAGAATCCGATGCCTCAAAACTTTATCATTTTGCGATGACTAAGGCTCTTGAAGAAATTGATGTTAAGGCAAAGCCAGCTGATTTGCCAAAAGAGGTTACAATCGATGCTGCAAACCTTAAAACTCTTGAAGATAAATTGACAATCAAGGATATTAACTTGCCAAAAGGCGTAGAGTTTGCTGACAAAGAACTTGATGAAGCACAAGTTGTTGCTTCTCTCTATGATCCGGCCGCTGAAGCTGAAAAGCGCGAAGCAGAGGCTACGGCACCTGCTACCGAGGCTGCAGATGTTCCTTCCGACAACGGTACCAAACCAGAAGAATCCGCTGCGGAATAATCGGCGCCGCTCGTCATTCTAACAATTACGGCATTAAAATTCACTCCAAAACTGCGGAGTATGGCAAAAAATTCCTTCAATATCTTTTGCATCACCTCCGCAGTTTTTGTATTCGATTTTTCTGCTCGGATTGCCACATCAATCTCTAAAATCGGCACTATTCCCGCCGATTGGCAAGTTTTCGCAAAACTTGCCAGCCCGCGGCACTTATCCATAATTTCATTGTCAGCTGCCGATAAAATCGTATCACGTTTCATCGCCGTCCGCACCCCCATCTCGTAAAACTCTCGCAACCTTTTCGCGTTATTATCCGTAACAACTCCAGGAATTATTCTCTTTGAAATTAAATAGTCCGGCATCGCCACCCCATTTTTCGCCCGCTCAAACATTAACGGCTCGGTCAGTACTATCCCACTTGCCTTATCGCTTACTTTGTCGATCTCCGACCACACATCTAAGCCGCGTCCCATATAAATCTTTTTTCCAGGTCCCAAAAGCGTTGCGGTGATTAGCTCCAATGATTGCGGCTCAGTCGCTGCGATAATTTCCATTTCCTTTAAATCAAGTACCTCATCGACCGTAGCATTTTCCAAATTCGCCCGCGCCAGCTTTAAACTTTCCTCCATTGTTTTTCCTAGCACAAGCCCGCCCAAAATTGTCGCCGCCGCAACCGAATATGCCGATAGATGCGTCAACCGGTCAATTCGCTCAACCGTCACCGGCTCGACCAAATCACGATAATAAAAAGCCTTTGGCGACAGCATCACTAATTTTTTGTCCCCCATCGTTTTTATTAATAGATCATTCCCATGTTCCTCATAAAAAACCAAGTCCGCCCGCCGCGCCAGGGAATTAAACTCAAAACTGTTTGCCTTACCAACATAAATCGCCAGAACCGTTTCTCTGTGCTCATCCAAATAATCAACTATTTTTTTCGCCGTCCTTCCGTCAATCTTTGCCGATCGATCCACGAAAATCATTTCTACCGGCTCTTCCGGTGCCACAAACTTCGCCGATTTTGGCATAGTTTCTGTTAGGTAACTAATTCCATCATCTGAATTCAAAATATAACGATACGAATCCACTATGGACGGCTCCCGTATTTCTTCGCCATCAAAACCTAGGCTCGACCCCGCAATCTCCGCCTCAACCCCCATTTTTGACAACACCAAAAGTGTAACCGCAGCCCCACCATAACTACTATGCCGACTAAAAAACCGATGACAAGACCCATTAAATTCAAAATCCAGCCACTTCACCCCCGCCTTATCTGTCTCGAAAGCCTCTGTCCGTCCGTCTAGATTCAAATAAACATCCTTCAGGACATTTCCCACCACCAAAATCTTCATAAAACCATTATATCACACCGAGGATTCCGCGCAAGGCATAACCAGTATCTTCGTGATTCCTGACGGTAATCGTTTCAATCCCCATCTGCACTACCGGATAATCATTCCCGCCTGGTTGCGTCATATCACCAAAATACAAAACATCCGACTTTTCCACCCCAAGTTCTTCTAGAAGATGCGTCATCCCAAACACTTTATTCATCCCAGGCGTAATCGCATTTATCGAGGTTGTTCCGCCAATCTCGTAATCAAATTCCGGCGCCAACTCTTTACATCTTGCCACAATCTTTTCACGTTTTTTACAATCTGGGTCCCAAGCATATTTTGCCTCAGTCCCAGCCTTTTGTCCAAGCGCCGAAAATGTCACCTGACTCAAACGGTTCTCGATAATCTCGTCCCCGTCCATCAATTTATCCTCTTCCCAAAAACCAAGTTCTCGCGCCGCCTGCTCGATGGTTGCCGAAATCTTCGCTACCTGTTCATCTGTCAAAGGGTAATTGTAAACTTGTTCCCACTCGCTCCCGTTATAGCGGTAATATTGCGTCCCCTGCGCCACAAAAAGATGCAAGTGTTTCAGCTGCTCCGCCGTCGGATTTGGCAAACGATCCACAATCTGTATCAAAAACTGGTCAAACTTCTGACCAGAAATCGGACAAATCTCAAAATGATCCAAACACTTCACGATTAGTTCCGCAATGTCATCCGTAATCGGCGTTTTTGCTACATTTAAAGTTTGATCAATATCAAAAGCTAAAACTTTTTTCATAAAAACTCCACTTAATACGTTAATTATAACACAAAACCAAAAATAATGATATAATAAGGTTATGAAAACATATGTTGTGGGCAACTGGAAACTCAATTTTAACGTAGGCGAAGCCTCAATTTATCTTCACAAACTTCTCAAGAAACTGCCTAATTATCGCGATATAGAAGTCATTATCGCTCCGCCTCTTATTGCTGTACAACCTCTTTCTCTTCAAGTTGATCGTCACAAACTAAAACTTGCCGCCCAAAACGCTTTTTCCTCTGACTATGGCGCCTATACCGGCGAAACCTCAATGAGCCAGCTTCGTGGCATTACTGATTATGTTCTCGTCGGACATTCTGAACGCCGCCATATTTTTGGCGAAGACGATAAACTTATCGGCAAAAAAGTCGCCGCCGCTCTTCGCAACCGCATTAATCCTATTCTCTGTATCGGCGAAACCGAATCCGAACGTACTTTTGGCGAAACCGCCGATGTTATTCGTGACCAACTTATGAGCGGGCTTCGCGACGTCTCTGAAGAGGAAATCGATCAGGTCATCATCGCCTACGAACCAGTTTGGGCCATTTCCAGCGTTAAGGGTGCTAAATACGCTTCTCCTTATGACATTTCTGACGTCATTAAACTCATCCGCGCCACCATTTCAGAACTCTACGGCCCCGAAATCTCCGCAAAACTCCCAGTCCTTTACGGTGGTAGTGTCAACCCATCCAACGCCGGCGCCTATCTTACTATTCCTGGAGTGAACGGCGTTCTTGCCGGTGGTTCTTCCTTGATATTAAGCGAATTTCTTGATATAATTGACATAGCTAAAAGAGTGAGGTCATGAATAAAAGATACATCGATTTCGTCCCCAATACGGCTGCCCCAAAAAAGCGTCGAACCACCTCCGGGTCTTCTCCCGAGGTCAGTTTTCCCAGTACCACTCCGAGGGTGACCGTTACGACCACCAGCGTTACTTTGGTCAAAGATGAAGATGTCAACGTCGAAGCGATTTTTGCTGAAAGACCTGTTGAAAAATCTCTTGAAGAACCAAAGCCAGCCATTGGCTCGATTGAGAATCTTTCTGAAAAATTCGTTAACACAAAAGTTGAGAAACGCCCTTTAAGCCGCTCCAGTTTTACCTCTGCTGCCGCCGCCAAGGCCAAAAAAATCCCGAAAATCCCCCTCATCGGCAAGAAAAAAAATACCGATTCTGCCCCGGAGCCGTCGGTGAAAAAAGAAGAAAAAAAGCCGGATACACTTACCGTCCCATCTTCTCCTTTTGTCCGCAGCGTTAAAGTTGCCAAACGTCCTCTTTCCCGCAACGTTTATCGCCCGGAAAAACCCGTTACTGAGCCAAAAGAACCGAAGGGAACAGTCACCATTATTGAAAAACCAGAAAAAGATTCCCGTATCGGCCTTATCGTCACAATTATCATCACTATCATCCTCGGCGCCGCCGCTGGTACTGTCGCGTTTTTACTCTTGCCAAAATAGTCTAGAAAGTGTATAATACAAGTATGGTGGGATTAGCTCAGATGGTTAGAGCGTCTGATTGTGGTCCAGAAGGTCGTCGGTTCGATCCCGATATCCCACCCCATTTCTAGCGGGTATAGTACAGCGGCTAGTATATCAGTTTTCCAAACTGAGGATTGGAGTTCGACCCTCCATACCCGCACCAATAAAACCGCCCAGTAAAAGGGCGTTTTTTCTTTGTATTTCTCTCAAACATTTAAGAATGATTGTATAACTATTGACAAAAACAGAAAAGTGTGCTATAATGGAAGTAACGATGGGCTGTGGGAACCTATCCGTAGTACCTAAAAATTTTTTCGATATTAGGAGGAACACGTCATGGCAAAAAGAGATTACGATAACCCTCGCACCGCTGCCTCTACCGGCAGACCAACCCTGACCCTCGGCAGAGATCCCTCGAACCCCAGAAACTGGGAACTCGACGACCTCAAAAGGGCCGCCGACGCCCTGCGTGAGCATGTCAGCGCATTTCGCGCCACCTTCGGCGAAGCGGAGCTGGCTAAAGCCATCCCGCTTCTGACCGACGAACACGTCAAAGCGGAGATGCGCCTCTATGCCGACTTGTCTGCTCTTGTCGAGCAGGCAAAGGACACCGCGCTGAGAGCATATGTGTCCTTCACCCCCGACGACGAAGACGACAATGCGGTCCCCATGTGGGCCTACATCGACGCCGAAGGAAAGACCCAGTATGTCGACACCAAGTTCGAAGCGCAATCGAAATGCGCTTTCGAGCGCATTGCGGAAGTCCGCAAATGTTACTGCGTTCTGCAAGGCGACGAGTGGAAGGAAATCGCCTTTCCCCCCACCCCCTAATCCCACACCCCCATCGCACCTTAGGAAAACCCAGCTACAAGCTGGGTTTTTCACTGCAAAATAATCTATACATAACCGCAATATTATGGTAATGATATTGACAAAAATCACTTTGTGTGCTATAATGGAAGTAGTCTAAGTCTGAGACGTACTGTCAAGGCGACGAAGACCATTAACAACCGAATCATCTCAGGTTTCAATGAAACCTGTTTATATATGCCTATCACAACACCCCCCCCAAACTTTGGGGGCGTTGCCCCCGACATTTAAGAAAGGAGGCAACTTCATGTTGTCAGTATTTTTCGAGTTACTAGTTCCCGCAACGATACTGTTTTTCTGCATTAACGGCGCCACCATGCGGTTCTACCACACCGATTGGTTCAAAACCGCATCTGGCGGTCTCAACCGACGTCTTCTGCTAGAAGGCGGCGGTGTCAGTCTGGTGGTTGGCTTAGCCAACTACCTGACGCCGCGACTTGGCAGTGCGACTTGGCTTGCTATCCCATTTTTCGGGATTATGGCCGCCGCATTCGTCAACATGTTTCTCTGGTGGGGCAAGGAGGGTTCCGAACGCCGCGAAATGACTCCGTTCGTCTTTACGGATCTCCTGCTGGCACTTATCGCTAGCGGACCTGCAAAGACGGTTGCGAGTCTGATTCCGGTTCTCTCCGGGCTCATCAAGGCGCTCCCCTGGATGGCCTTTTGGGCTTTCCTCGGGTTCATGACGGTAAGCACCCTTTTCTTCCACTACAATCGGAAGAAAAGGGAAGGAGAACCTGCCACGAAATTCCTCATTTGGGGAATTGTCCTGGCGGTACTGTTCGGCCTGCTTTTCGCTTCGGCTCTGACCGGCGCTTTTAAGCGGCCGAACCCAAACCTCCCGAAGGCAACTGCCTCCATGCATAACGTCAGTGAATGGTGGAACTCCATCACAAACCGAGCGGCGACCGAGCCTGCAGAAACAGCAGAAACAGCGGCGACCGAGCCCTCGACAGAAGCCACAGAAATCGCGACAACCGAAACGACCACCCCTGCTACCGATTACGAGCAAGCAGCTCGCGAAGAGGAAGTCTCTGCCGAGGCGGCGGCTAGCGCCATCACCTACGAAAAGGCTGGAGGTCTGATGTTGGTGCCTGAGGACTCCATCTGGACCTTCTACCACCATCTCGTCATAAAAGATAACTATGACGAAAATGGTCAGAGGCTTGAAGGCAAAGCACTTGAGGTGGCCAAAGTCAATGATTACGACTTCGGCGTGAATCCTCTCGAGGAAATCTTCAGACAGAAAATCGCCAGCGGCGAATTATCCGTCAAAGATCTCGCTAACAAGACAAGCGCAGAGTTATTCGCGCTCGTCACCGTCGATGATCTCATGACTGAACTCATCGAGATGATGAAGCGCGACCCCGCTCTCGCCGCCGCGTTCATAGCATGGTATGACGCCAATATGCACACGCGGTTTCTCGGCAAGTTCTTCTCCGAGTATCAGGACCACCCCGATGCTTGGATGGAAACTATCAATGCCGCCAAAGAGAGCTGGGTTAAGAACCCTGACGAGTACCGAGAAGTGCTTGTACCCTTCATTGAGTCGTTGGCAGAGGCAAACAAGATCGAAGTGACCCACAAAACGTCTGGGTTGAACGACCAAATGTATATGTTTGGTTTTTCGGACAAATTTGTTCCAGACGTGATTGTGATGGAAAGCAAGGACCACGAAGGATTCCTGCTTACCTTCACCTACCTGGTCAAGGGCGAGAAGGTCGTCTTTTCGTATCGGATCGACTGTGGGTTCCAGCCCACAAACGTGAGCAACGT
The DNA here is from genome assembly GCA_964433705.1 of uncultured Candidatus Saccharibacteria bacterium. Taxonomy (GTDB): domain Bacteria; phylum Patescibacteriota; class Saccharimonadia; order Saccharimonadales; family Saccharimonadaceae; genus Nanosyncoccus. The sequence continues at coordinate 16,311 of CAYSSH010000001.1, forward strand.
CATGAACGTTACTCCGCGCTCTAACCCGAATAAGCCGGCCACTCCTTCGGTCCCGAAGTCCAGCGGTGGTACGCCGCCGGTAACGACGCCAAAGTCTGCTGGTGGTACTCCCGCCACTGATACTGGCAAGTCTGCTGGCGGTACGCCGCCTGCTGAAACCGGTAAAATTGCCGGCGGATTTCCGATCACCAACCCGAAGAGTCCCGATAAGGGTACTCCCCCCATCGTCATCGACGATCGGGGTCCGGGTTCGGAATCTAACGATGGGGTTGGGGCTTCCTACTCCAGCAAGCAGAAGCCCTGGGCTTCCACTTTCCTCGAAACTGTCGAGGAGCTAAAAGAGGAGGTTGCCCAGTCCACAGGGAATCCTGCTCACGAGGCGGGGACTCCAAATACCCCGACCTATACGCCGCCAGCCTCGCTGAAAGCCGATACTGACAGCAATGCCAAAAAAGGCACTGGCAGCGGCGGCGCTGACACTAAAACGCCGGTTAGTCCCGGTGTGACATATAATACAACGGATACTAGTAGTACCAGCGGCACTACCGCTGGCGGCACGAATGGTGGTAACACCACAAGTACCTCCAGCAGCACCAGCTCTGGCACTACTACGCGCTCCGTTACCGACGAACCTCGGGGGACTGATTGGGGCGGTCTCCCGGACTAGGTGTGATAGGCATCGCACATTCCCGACCCGGCAGGCATTTTCTGCCGGGTCACTCCTATGAATCCATTGAAGTTTGAGATGATTCGGTTGCAGACGCAAATTAACAATCTGGTTAGCGAGCAGATAGGTTTTTAATTTGAGTCACAATCAAACAGTAAGTTAAATTTAAATTTAATTTTAAGAAAGGATTTTTTATGAATAAAGTTTATAAAGCTATTCTCAGCGCTACTGCTACTGCAATCGTAGCTGGCGCTTCCATCGTTCCTGCTAACGTTTTAGCTTGGGGCGATTCAAGCAACGGTCGCAAGACTTATACGCTTGAAGAAATCAACGCTGGTGATCTTGGCAACACGATTACCATGAACTCCATCACTAACGGTAAAAATGGTGATGAGCGTAACTTCGTTAGCGCTCAAATGGCATCGTCAAACACGAACGCCTGGAACGCCAACGAAATAACTGTTAAAGACGGCGATGTTGTGACTATCCGTCTTTACGTCCATAACAACAGTCCGCTTGGCACTAACGCTATTGCTACTGGTGTTTCTGCGAACATTTCCTTGCCTACTACTGTATCCAAAGAACAAACCGTTATCGGCTATTTGAATGCCGCTAATGCTACTCCAAGTCGTTATTGGGACGAAGTTAAACTTGTCTCTTCCGACTACATGATTCTTGAATACGTTGAAGGTTCTGCTAAATATACCAACACTCAAGGTACTTTTAGTCTTCCTGATAGCATCGTCGTTTCTGAAGGCGCCAAACTTGGCTACACTTCAATGAACGGTGAAATTCCAGGCTGCTTTGAGTATGATGGTTTTGTGACTCTAGATGTTAAAGTTACAAAGGCTTTGATTACTAGACTTTCTAAGACTGTGCGTAAAGCCGGTACAACTGATAAGTTTACCGAAAAAATTGACGCCAAAGTTGGTGACAAGGTAGAATTCCAAATCGAATATCGCAATCTCTCCGATGCTGATGTGGATAATGTGATGATTCGTGATATTCTTCCAACTAACATGGAATATGTCAAAGATTCTACCTACCTTTACAACTCTAATCATCAATCTGGTGTAAAAATCAATGAAAACACTTTGACTACAACCGGTATCAATATTGGTAACTATACCGCAAAAGGTCTTGCTTATGTTCGCTTCACCGCTAAGGTTGTCAACAAGAATTTAACTTGTGGCGCTACCCAAATGGTGAACTGGGCTAATGCTACCGTCAGCGAAAACGTTGTCAAAGACGATGCTTCTGTCATGGTAAATATCACTGATGGCTGTACCAAGAAAGAAGATGAAAAGAAAACCGACGACAAAAAGTCTGAAGACAAGAAAACCGACGACAAGAAAACCGATACTACCGAAACTGTTACGAAAATCGTCAGCACCGGTCCAGCCGAAATCGCTGGTGCCGCTGTTGGGCTTGGTTCAATCGTGACTGCCGGTGGTTACTACATCGCTAGCCGCAAAAAGCTTGTTAAATAATTGACCGCTTCACGGTGGGTCAAGAAAATGAGCCAGACTAAAATCTGGCTCATTTTTTGTGTTAAATTAAAATGGTTATGATATAATAAAAATATGGGTCCGTCATACAATAATTCTTTTGGTAGCTCCGGTGTTATCGCTTCGGGTGATGATGTTGCGCCGCTCCCATCGCCAGAAGGAAGCAATAATCGACGCTGGCCGCTTGTTGTCGGCGCAGTTTTGTTGATTGTTGCAATTATTGCTGGCGTCGCAACTTTTATGATTACACGAAACAACTCCGATTCGTCTAGCGATAATGCTTCGACTACCTCAGAAGCTCGTTCTGCCTTTAACCAATATGCTAATTATCTTTTATACGGTGAAGATTCTGACGCAAATCTTGCCTCATTTGACAAAAGTCTTGAGTATTCTATCGATAAAAACTATACCGACGCAACTTTCCTCACTAATGCTAAAAATAAATACGAAAATTTTTTCAACGTCATTAAAGACAATCCGCCAGCCGAAATTTATCGCATCTCAATTTTAAAAGTGCCATCTGATTTTGATTTGCTTTTAAGCCAAACAGCAGAAGATAATTCCTCTGATAATTTCTACGCAATTGTTTTACGAGAATACAAAAAACTTTCTGACGCTGGCACAATTTCCACCGAAGAATATGAAAACTACCGCAACTCTCTCATTTCTAATGCTGTCAATGAAATCAAAAATCAATGCTACGACCTCGTCGAAGCCTTTAATGGCAATAACCCATATCAAGATTTAGAAAATACAGATGACACCGACGAATCAACCGAGCCAGAATCGTCAGACGAATCCGCTAAGTCAGAATCCAGCGAAGAACCAGTAGAGAATTACGAAGGAGAGGTGGAAAATGCTACGGAATAAAAAAATTACTAAACTTCTTCTAGGGATAATTCTGCTCCTTGTTGGTTTTGTCGGGACCAGCCATAGCGCCTTTGCTCTTGGTGAATCATACCTCAATAAAGCCGCCGCCTATAATATTTACCGTTGCTACACACAAAGCCAAAACGGTACTCCAATTATGAAAAACAACATTGCATTAAATGGATTTAACGACATTAGTTCCTTATTTAACTCTTTCGACTTATCATTTGTCAAAATGCCAGATTCATCCTCAAGCTGTAGTATGTTTTTGACGGCCAAAGCCCTTGGTGCTGGTCTCAAAGTTGTCCCGTCAAGCACATCGGACAAAATTGCTCTTTTATATCGTCTTGGCTATGAATCTTCAGATGGTATCAATTTCTCACGTTCATCCGCTCGCGGCGCCGCCACCACCGCCGCCAACTCTGTTCTCGGAACACAATACACCGACGTTCTAACGGATTCTAAATTCACCGAAGATGAAAAATATCAGCTTTACTCTGGCTATCTTCGCGATGTATATGGCATTAGCGCCGCAAAAGGCACTCTAGTTTGCGGAAACAAACCGTCCGGTGATGGCTGGAACGAAATGCCATATCTTTTAAATGGCTCGTTTCAGACCTGCTATGCTCGCGTCCTTTTCGACAATGGCGTTAAAGTACCCGGATTAAACTCGCTAAATTATTTTACCGGAACTGCTCTTACTGCCAGTCAACTTATTAGCGCCCTTCAAGCCGCCAATCAAAACAGCAGCCTCACTGCAACTGGCGCCGCCGCTATCACAAATAACGAGGCGATTAACACGATTATTCAGCGTGCCAACTACGATGCTTATACTTCTGCCGAAGCGCAAAAAATGGAGCAATCCAGCGTCGCAGTTGACATTAAAGAAATCGACGAAAACTGTCGTGATGCTGGCGTTAAGGGAATTAGTTGGATAGTTTGTCCAGCTATGACTAATATGGTCCAAACCGTTACCGCGATGGAGAGTCTTATCCAAAGCATGCTGAGCGTTGACTCGGAACTCTACGACAATGACAGTTCAACCAGATTAGTCTGGGAATACATGCGAAATATTGCCAACTTTATCATCAGCGCTATTCTTCTCATCATTATTTTCTCGCAACTGACCGGTTACGGCATTGATAATTATGGCATCAAGCGTATGCTTCCAAAGCTCATCGTCATGGCGATTCTTCTAAATCTTAGTTTTTATATTTGCGAACTAGCCGTCGATGTTTCAAATATTGCCGGCGTCGGGCTTAGAGATCTTTTTGCTACCATCGCAAGCAACGCAGACCCAGGTAAGGCGAACATTGTTGAGGGCTTTGTGGCAACTGCCATCTCCGTATTGTTCACCGCCGCTTCTGCAGGTGGTGCTATTGCTGGCACTGGCGTTGTCACCGCAGTAGCATTTGCTCCAACTATGGTGATGGCAGTGATTGTCATCGTCCTCGCTCTTTTGGTAGTCATTGTTGCTATTTTACTATTCTTCCTTGCACTTGGGGCAAGAATGATTATCATCGTTTTTTGCGTTGCCATCTCGCCGCTTGCCTTTGCTTGTTATATTCTCCCCAACACTCAAAAATTATTCAAACGCTGGTGGTCGCTATTTGAAGCTGCGCTTATTATCTTCCCATTATGCGGCGCAGTTATGGGCATCAGTTACATTATTAAGGCTATCGTTTCCAATGCTGACGGTGCCCACATTTGGATGTGGATTGTTGCCATTTTCTTGCCGTATCTCCCATTCTTCCTTATTCCGACCCTACTGAAAAATTCTATTAGCGCTCTTGGTACCGTAGGTGGCGCTCTAACCTCCATGGGTGGTGCTTTTCGCACCGGCATCCTGCGCGGTGGCGAGGCGGTTCGTAATTCCGAGGCATTTAAATCTGCTCAAGAAATCACCAACCGCAACCGCGCCAACTGGCAAGCCGGTTTCAAATTCGACCGCCGCACTGGTCGAGTTGAAATGCGAAACGGCAAGCCGGTTGAGGCTAACGTTAACGGATTCCGTCGCTTTATCTCCGGCGGCACTATCGGCATGGCAAAAGCTCGCGAGCAATCCCTTAAAAACGAAGACGCTGGCGACAGCGAAGACAATATCATGGCCGACACTAATATCTACTCTGCTCAACGTGTCAAGGATCAGAACAAGCAGACCTACAAGGTTGAAGAAGCCAATGAAGGTGTAGCGCGTGTAACGACCCGCTATGCTCGTCAAGACGCCAAGAACCGTCGTATTACTGAAGAAGAGAAATACGCTGAGGGTCTCGAGCAAGTCAGCCACGAATATGCTCGCCGCACCGCGCGTAACGAGCGTCTCGAAAAGCAAGCTAAGATTGATGAGCTCCCAGCCAATGCTCGTTACAGTACTCTTCGTCAGCGCGCCGCCAACCAGCGCATGACCGACCAAGCCAAGATGCGCCGCGCGCCGGTTATGACCGAGGCCTACGCCAATCAGCTCGCTGACAACGAAGTCGAAATGGAACAGGGCAAAATCGATGTCGGCGCTCCGAATGTCAGTCGTGCATACGCTCACCGCGTTGCTTCAAATGCTAAAATTAATGAACAAGCCAAAATTGATAATCTCCCGGCTCAAATGACGCGAGAATACGCCAATCAAACCGCCGCGAACGAATCAACTCGTCAACGAGCCCAAATCAATGAAGGTGCAGTCCGCACGAATTATGCGTATGAGAGACAAATGGCAGAAAATGCTCGACTTGGACAGCAAGCGAAAATCGATGTCGGCGCTCCTGTCATGCAAAGAGGTACGCTTGAGGCCATCGCTAACAACGAACGTCTCATGACTAACGCCCAACAGCAAGTTGGTGTTGCTGCGATCAACGAACAAATCGCCCGGTCGCGCGCCGAAGCCTCCCGCGATTCTCAGGAATACAAACTTGCACTCGATCAGTTCAGCAATCTGGACAAATCCGCCCGCCAAACCGAACTTTGGAGAGCGACTTATGGTTCTGGTACTGGCGCCGGCGCTCGTACCCGCGCCGCCTTCGACTCGCTCTTTAAAACTGGTGATATGGCCGAGATTCTTCAAGTTATGCAAAATATCCAACCCGCCACTCTCGACCCCAGCGTTCGCGAAAGCCTTGTACAATCCGCTTCCGCCTCTGGCAACGTGCTTTTGAAAGGTTGGGCTAAAACTAATGGTATGGTAAATCTCAACAACTATATTACCAGCACAGCCGGCAATAACGGCGGTCTTCGAGATTACATTAACAATAACGCCGGTGCCCACGCTCTCGATAATATGGATAAAGATACCCTTAAAACTATCTCTGAAGTTCCTGGTTCCGCCTCCGCTCTCGCTCCAATTGTCTTGAGAAACGCCGCCGTCAGCTCTGCCAACCAAAACGCTGTTTCTCGTCAGGCCATCATTAAACTCATCAATGATCCAAGCAGTAACAAAAACGCCATTGGTAACGAATTTAGCGCCAGCGACCTTACTAAGATTTCCGCCGAAGTCGCTCGCGCCCTTGGCCCAACCGCTCTTGCAAAGGCCATCGCCGAGGCCAAGAAACCAGGGAACGAGTCCATTCTCGCTGGCATTCCTACCCCAGTCAAACAAGAACTCGGCATCGTCTAGCTTTGTGCAGTTTATCTTGCCGCCTGTAAAAGATGCTCAAACAAACACGTTACCGTTAGCGGCCCCACCCCGCCTTTCACCGGCGTGATTCCGCCGAGATCCCCCCGCTCTCTCACCTCATCCGAAACGTCCCCCCGAAGTACCCCCTTATCCGAAGCTGTGCCAGCGTCCACGATTATTGCCCCCGTCTTTACCATCTCACCAGAAATTAAACCGGGAACACCAGTTGCACTTATGATTATATCAAAGTTCTTAAGTTTTGTCAAGTCATCCCCGCGGTGAAACAGGGAAACACTATAGGAAGAGTCAGAAAACATCTTAAAAAGCGGCGCTCCAACCAATTTCCCGCGCCCCACAATCGCAATTTTCGCGCTTGCTAGATTCACATCGTAACCGCTAAGCAGCCACAAAATCGCCGTCGCCGTCGCCGAATCAAACATCCCCGCCCCAGACAGTCCATCCACATCCTTCTCTGGCGAAATCAACGCCGTTATCTCATCTGTCCGCTCTTTCTCCACAATCGGCAGCTGCAAAATCATACCATCAATACTATCATCCTCGTTTGCTTCCAAGATTTTCGTCCGGATTTCCTCTGTTGATTTCGCACAAAAATCAATCACCCGAACGCCAATATCTTCGCCATACGACATCTTTAAATTCACATACTTACAAATCACCGGATCATCCGAGTCGCGAATGATTAGTAGCGTCGGCTGCTTCCGCATCCCACGCACTTCTCGCGCTTGCCGCTCTTTAATATAACCTGCGAGTTCCGCTCCGTTTAAGATTTTCATATTTCTACTGGTTCCTGTTCTAGCGTGTAGCCAAATTTCTCGCGCACCGCTTCGATAATTTCACTTCTCGCCGCCGCCAAATCATCATACGAAGTCGCCGATTCATTAATCAGGACCAGCGCCGCTTTCGGATTTACCCGCATCCCATGAAGTAATGACCCCTTTAGTCCACATTCTTCAATCAACCACCCAGAGTTAATCTTTAATCCGTCATGACCATGATAAACCGGATAACCCTTCGCCTCAGCTTCTTTCGCTTCCGCCTCACTCAGATAAATATTCTTAAAAAACGACCCAGCCGAAGCCTTCACTCGCGGGTCAGGCAACTTATCTGCCCGAATCTCCGATACAATCTCCCGAATCGCACGCGGCGAAAAATCCGAAATCCCTTTTGCCTCAATATACCGCTCTACCGAATTGTAAAACGGTCGTGTCATCTGACCGTATCCTAACCGTAATACAATTGCACCCACAAAATACCGTCCCTTCTCGCTCGTGTTTAGAATTGACTTACGGTATGAGAATCCAAAATCAGCCTTGTTTAAAGTCCGAAACTCGTCATTTAGGCTATCATAAACTTCCGCCGACGCAAAAACTTGCGAAATATCTTGCCCATAAGCTCCGATATTTTGTACTGGCGCCGCCCCCGAGAGCCCTGGGATTTTCGATAGTGCCTCAATTCCAGTTAATCCGCGAGCCACCGTTGCTTCGACCGCCGCGTCCCATTCTGTCCCACCCGTAATTCTTACCATCACCGAGCCGTCTTTCTCGTCAAATTCCACTCCGCGCGCCACATTCTTAATAATCACTCCATCAAATCCTGCATCCTTCGCAATCGTATTTGCACCACCGCCAAGCACAAACGTTGGTAAATTCTTTTCCCGCGCAAATTTATATGCCTCGCGCACTTCTTCTGGCGACTCAACTTCGATTACATATCGCGCTGGCCCGCCAAGCCGCATCGTCGTAAGTTTTGACAAAAGCACATTTTCTATAATCTTCATATCTCTTATTCTACCATTTTTTCCCAAAAAAATAAAACCCATTCTATCATATCTCTCTCCAAAAATCAATCCCCCACCCTGCGCTTATGCTTAATACGCGAGGTATAGGGTTGACTTTTGATTTTTGGTATGCTAAAAGATTGACAGGAATAAGGCTGGCGCAGCGCAATTTATCATACACAAGTGTCAAAGTCAACCCTATTCCTAAAAAAGTTTTTATTATATAATATAGTATAGAAAGAAAGGTAATACTATGGTTAAAAAAGATGCGGTGGCAGAAAACAACAATAAAAGTCCGAACGATATCAAGAATGGCATCAAAAACGATGTTAAAAATGACAGCATGAACGACAAAAAGAACGATGGCAAAATGGAAGCCCTTAAACTTGCAATGGCGCAAATCACCAAGCAATTTGGCGACGGGTCAATCATGAAGCTCGGTGAAACCCCGAAAATGGATGTAGAATTATTGCCTTCTGGTTCGCTCGCTTTAGATTTAGCGCTCGGCGGTGGTTGGCCGAAGGGTAGAATTATCGAAATCTATGGTCCGGAATCATCTGGTAAAACTACTTTAGCACTCCACGCGATTGCCGAGATTCAGAAGCAAGGCGGTCAAGCGGCTTTCATTGATGCAGAGCATGCTCTTGACCCGGCCTACGCTAAAAAAATCGGCGTAAAAACCGAAGACCTGCTTATTTCGCAACCGGACAACGGTGAACAGGCACTTGAAATTTGTGAAACGCTCGTGCGCTCTAATGCTGTAGATTTAATCGTGGTTGACTCCGTTGCGGCGCTCGTTCCACAAGCCGAAATAGATGGCGATATGGGAGACGCTCAAATGGGTCTTCAGGCGCGCCTTATGAGTCAAGCCATGCGCAAACTTACCGGTATCATCAGTAAATCTCGCGCTACGGTTATTTTTATCAACCAAATTCGTATGAAAATCGGCGTGATGTTCGGTAATCCTGAAACTACGACCGGCGGTAACGCTCTGAAATTCTATGCTTCAGTGCGTGTAGATATTCGCCGTATCGGTCAAATTAAAGATGGCGATAACATCGCAGGGAACCGTACGAAGATCAAGGTCGTGAAAAACAAAATAGCCGCTCCGTTCCGTACCGCCGAATTTGATATTATGTACAACGAAGGAATTTCTAAAACCGGCGACGTCCTGGACCTCGGCGTTCAATATGGTATCCTTGACAAGGCCGGCGCCTTCATTAAATACAACGGCGAGACTCTCGGCCAGGGTCGCGAAGCCGTAAAAAAGTTGTTCAAAGAAAAGCCAGAGCTAATGGCTGAGATTGAGGCTCAAGTTCGCGAAAAAGCCAAGGCGGAATAATCAGTGGAGATTTATAAACTCAGCAGTACGGTGGGGCCGGCCAGTCCTCGGTCGGCTCCTGCCGAATCGCAGCCGGACACCATCGCGCTTACGATTACCGACATTAAGCAAGCCGTCCACAATGAAAATCGTGTCAATGTTTATGTGAATGGTAAGTATTCTTTTTCGCTCGACATTGCGCAAGTTGTTGACATGGGCGTCAAAATCGGCCGCGTTCTTACCGCCGAAGAACTCGCGGATTTTAAGCGCGCCTCAGAATTTGGCAAACTCTATCAGCGCACTCTTGAATGGGTTCTTACCCGCCCGCGTTCGGAACGTGAAACCCGCGATTATCTCTACAAAAAAATCCGCGAAAAAAATCTAGACAGAACCTTCATCGACGAAATAATCCAAAAACTTTTTGCCAAAAACTATTTAAACGACGAAAAGTTCGCCGCTTACTATATTGAAAACCGTTTTACTAAAAAGGGAATCAGCGCCAAACGCTTAAAGCTCGAACTTATGAAAAAAGGCATTGGAAACGAACTCGTGGATGAAATCTTGGACCAATCCCCAAGAACCGACGAGGCTGAAATCAAAAAAATCATCAAACGAAAACGTACCAAATACGATGATGATAAACTTATTCAATATCTATGTCGTCAAGGTTTTGATTACGCTCTTTCGCGTGAACTTGTTCAGTCTTTCGAAACGGATTCACAAAATTCGGAATAAACTCCGTCGTCTCCGCCTTCCGCTTTATCGCGTCCTCTTCGTCTTTTACAATTAATTTTTCATCCGTCACTTCCACAATCTCCCGGCGGGGAATAATTAACTCCGGGTCTAAAAACGATTTCACAAGCGGCCGCTTTACTATAATCTGCTGGACCATAAAATCTTCCGAAGTGATCGTAAAATCTACTACGCGCCCAAGTTTTGTACCTTTTTTCGTTTCTACTTTTAGCCCCACTAACGAAAAATTCAGCTTCACTACTTTTTCAATTCTAATCACGTCTTCTCGCCCTACAAACTCATCTGCCGAATCAACTACCATTCCCATTACCGAATATTCCCGTACCGATTTCACATCCAGAATATTCGCATTCCTATCCACTAGTGACCCCACTAAATAAAACGCAATAATTTTTAGCGAATCCGGATCCACAATTGGCTCATAAATCTGCCCTACCGGCGCCGCCGCTTGCATACTTAGAATCGGCGTCCCGATTAAACGATTCGCATAGACTAACATACTTTTATTATAACAAAAATTCGAAAAAAACTATTGAAAAAAATTAAAACGTGCTATAATAAAAGTATTACAACTTTAAGAAGTGCGTTCCAGAGTTGTATCAGAAACATTTTATCGCTAAAAGGTGATAAAGGCACCAAGAGGGCCTAGTCTTTTAGCGAAAGCTACAGCTCTGGAACGCACCCTCGTGGTGCCTTTATTGGTTTTGGCCTCACGAGTAATAATATTAACAACACGAGAGGTCACCAAATGCCAAAAGTCATACATTTATCAAATCTAATCAAAACAGTCAGAACTTATTCATTTCTTCATCTTCGCAGTCACTCATCTTTGTCCACTACCTCCACGTCCCTCTCTCGTGGAGGAGTGGCCGGTGGTATTGTAGGGCTTCTTGCTCTCACACTTACTCCTGCCACTATATATAATATATATAACGTTAGCTCTGCCTTTGCTGCAGACGCCTCAGATACGAAATCCCTAGACTTCACCGTCATCAGCGAAAAATCTATTGACATCACTCTTTCTTCTAGTTCCGTTGCTCTCTCCATCCAACCTACCGCTGAAGGTAAGTTCGGACGTAGCTCTCTTGATGTTAATGTATCTACCAATAACACTACCGGCTATAATTTAACTATGCAGGCCAGTACCGATACTCTTACTAGAAGCACTCAGGTTAACAACACTACCTATACCATTACCCCCCTCTCTCAATCTATCACTTGTACCTCCGAAACCGCTTCTTCTTGTACTGGTTGGACTAGCTCCTATGCCAATAACCAATGGGGTTATCGTATAGATAATGGTACAACCTATACTTCCATGACTGGTGCCGTTTCTAACGCTGCTACTATTAAAACCACCTCTGCTTCCGCCAATACCAGTAGCACTACCGTCTATTTTGGCGCTAAACTAGACAATGCCATTCCCGTAGGCTCATACGAAGGAGTAACCTTAACTTTCATGGCCGTCACTAATCCTATCGCCGCAATTAACGATATGACTTATCTCCAGGAATTTTATGGCCTAGATTCAGCCACCAAGAATAATATTTCCTCGTCCATGACTACCAATGTCCCATATAAACTAGTAGATTCTCGTGACGGCACTATCTATAATATCGCCAAACTCGCAGACGGCAACATCTGGTTCCTAGATAACCTCCGCCTGGACCTCACGAACAATACCGTTAAGACTAACCTCACTCCCACTACTACTAACGCTACAGATACCGCCCTTAACTGCCTTAAAAACGGTAATTGCTCAAGCCCATATTCTCTAACTGCAGTAAGTGGCACATGGGGTGACAATACTTTTACAGATGCACGTATCAATACTACCTACGCCACCACCATAAACTCAGACTCTTCCAAAAACTACGGTGACGGCTCTCACATGTATGGCGTTTATTATAACTTTTGTGCAGCCTCAGCTGGTTCATATTGCTACGCTGGGGGAGCATCTCCAGATGGCGTGAATGCTTCTGAAGATATCTGCCCCGCTGGTTGGCATATGCCTACCGCAGATTCATGGGGCGTCCTTAGGAACACTATTAACAGCAATACCGCTTCTAACTCTGCTTCTATCCAAGCTAGGTTGTCCTTGCCACTCTCTGGCTACTTCAACAATGGGTCCGCGAACGGTCAGGGTTCGGGCGGCTTCTGGTGGTCTTCTACGTGGGGCGCTAGCTACGACGCTATGTCCTACTTCAACGCGACTGCTACGCTTACGAAGATGGACGTCATCTACCGTCGCTACCTCGGTTACTCGATGCGGTGTCTGATGCCTGGCCCGAAGACGATAGATGACGTTTCCACTCTCCAAGATTTTGCTTTGCTTTCCGCGGATGATAAACAGTTCTTTCTTGATAGTATGACTGAGAACCAAGTCTACGAAAAGACCGATTCCCGCGATGGGCAGACCTACAAAATCGCCAAACTCGCAGACGGCAACATCTGGTTCCTAGATAACCTCCGCCTAGACCTCACGAAATCTTCCGTAAAATATACCATTTCTCCCGCTGACACGAACGCTAGCCAAACCGCCATTAACTGCCTAACGGGCAGAACTACGGGCTGTGCTTCACCATATACTACTGCTGCAGTAAGTGGCACATGGAGCAATGCTTATACAGGCGCACGTATCAATACTACCTATGCCACCACCATAGACTCAGACTCTTCCAAAAACTACGGTAACGGCTCCCATATATATGGCGTATATTATAACTACTGCGCCGCTTCAGCTGGTTCCTATTGCTACGCTTCTGGAGCAGGTACCGGTAACGCTTCCGAAGACATCTGCCCCGCTGGTTGGCGTATGCCTACCGGAGACGCTGATGGCGAATGGGGCGCCCTAGACTCGCTTATAAACAACCGCACTGCTTCTGACTCCGCTTCTATCCAGGCTAGGTTGTCCTTGCCCCTCTCTGGCGGCTTCTACGATGGGTCGGCGAGCGAACAGGGTTTGGACGGCTACTGGTGGTCTTCTACGCGGAACTTTGGCGACCTCATGTACCGCTTCTACGCGGATACTACGAGTACGGATGCGACGAACAGCAACTTTCGCGACTACGGTCTCTCGTTGCGCTGTCTGTTCTCGGCTTCGTAGCCCCGTAGCGCCCGCGTCTTTACCGCGCTTCCTCGCGGTGCGTTCCCGGAGGGAGCCTACAACTCCCCCAGCTCCATCGCCTCTTCTACCTTATACCCCGCAATCTGCGTCCGCCTTAGCTCCGTCAGATATGCCCCAACTCCCAGCGCTTCGCCAATATCCTCCGCCAGCGTCCGAATATACGTCCCGCTCGATACATGACATGAAATTCTCACCTCCGGATAGTCATAGCCTAGAACCTCTAGACTATACACCTCAACTTCACGCGTTGGCGTCGTAAACTCCTTGCCCGCCCGCGCCAACTTATACGCCCGCTCCCCGTTAATCTTCACCGCCGAAAACTGTGGCACTTTCTGTCGAATCTTCCCAGTAAACTTCCTAGCCGCCTCTTTCACCTCGTCCAGCGTCGGCACCCGCTCGCTCCGTTTTGTTAGCTCCCCCTCCGGATCTCCCGTCGTTGAGGTCGCCCCCAGCCGCATTGTCGCTATATAAACCTTATCCTTCTTCAAAAACTCCTCAGACCGCTTCGTCATCTTCCCAGTCAGCACAATCAAAAGCCCCGTCGCAAATGGGTCTAAAGTCCCTGTATGCCCCACTTTAACCTTATGCCCGAATTTCGCCTTCATCCACCCCCGTACTTTCGCCACCACCCCAAAAGACGACATTCCTGCCGGTTTGTCAATTAAAAAAATCTGATTTTCGTCTAAAATCTCTTTCATGGCTTGATTATATCACAAATCTGTGCTATAATGATACCACTATGATTACAAAAGAGAATAAAGACAAAGCTATTGCCAGCGTCGCTCGAAACAGCAAAGACGTTGGTTCTCCTGAAGTTCAAGTGGCTATTCTTACTGCTCGCATCAAGGAAGTGACCGAGCATGTCAAGAATAATAAACATGACTTTATGGCGAAACGCGGCCTTATGCAGATGGTCGGGAAGCGCAAAAAACTTCTCAAATATCTCGAAGCGACCGATTTCGACCTCTACAAAAAGACCGTAGCGAAACTCGGCCTCAGGAAATAGCAAGTAAAACCCCCACCTGGCTGGTGGGGGTTTACCACTCCGGGGGATTGGAGTGGGGGAAGTGGTAGCAACGGAACTCACAGAGCCCGGTAATTCCGAAAACGTTATTTGTCGTCTTCTTTTTTTCGGACTCTGATCACTCGGAGAAAACTCTGTACCGCCGCTTTTGCCGCAGCGTTCCTGACCTCCTCCGTCTCGTTTTTCAGCTCCTCTTTAACTCTCAGATACGACTCGTATCCACGAGGGTCTTCAAGGAACTTCTGTAGGATTTTCTCGAAATACGTCATTTCCTTCGGGAACGACTTAACGAATTTCGAGAAATGCTCCTCGGCGTCTGTATCGCTCGGATAGGAAAGATAAAACTTTCCCCGAACTGCGCCCGGCTCATCCACCATCGGGTCAAAGTACCCGACGACCGACAGACCAGACTTTTCGAACACGCGCTTTCTAATAGTCGTCCAGATGACGACAAGGGGATTGTCGTGTGTGGTTAGTTTGAGTTCCAAACCTCGGATAATCAGCCTACCGATGTGAAATTCATCGATATACTCATTGTACGAAATGCCAGAAGTATCCATCGTATCACCTCATAAAATGTTCTAGGCTAAAAAGCCCTATCTTCCCTCTATTATAGCACACTTTACTAAAAAAGTCAAGTATTTTTCCGAAAAATCGCCCCAAATCCGCCTAGTTGTGATATAATTGTAGTAGTAATCATTAAACATTAGAGAAGACGGCAGATACGAACCCCTGAAAACCCATAAAAATCGCTCCGCCCCTAGATTTTACCAAATTCTCCCTCAGAGGCTCATACCTGAAGTTTTCTCTAAGAAAGGACATTTTTATGGAGATTATTAATCCAAACGGCAAAAAGACTACCTCTGTTTCTACAGAGTGGCTTGGCCGTACTCTGACGATTGAGGTTAATCGTGTCGGTTTTCGCACTACTTCATCAGTACTCGTAACCTACGGTGATACCGTAGTTTTAGGCTCGGTGGTAGTGTCAAAAAACCCCGTTACGCAGGACTTTTTCCCGCTTTCTATTGACTACGAAGAAAAGTTTTATGCCGCCGGCAAGATTTCCAGCTCCCGTTTTATCAAACGCGAAGGTAAACCTGCCGACGAAGCTGTTTTGGTCGGTCGCCTAATTGACCGCCCAATTCGCCCGCTCTTCCCGAAGGGCTACCGTCAAGAAGTTCAGGTCGTCTGCACCGTTCTCTCTATGGACCCCAGCTTCCGCCCGGATTGTGTTGCCATGATCGCCGCATCTAGCGCTCTCATGAATGCTGGCGTGCCGTTTGATGGTCCGGTTGCTGGCATCCGGATCGGACGTATCGGTGGCGAATTTAAGGGGTTTTTAAGCCCCGAAGAGCGCAATCTGTCGCCGCTCGACTTGGTTGTAGCCTGTAAAGATGGCAAAGTGATGATGGTGGAAGCCGGCGCCAATGAAGTTCCAGAAGAAACTATTATTGAAGCAATGCATTGGGCGGTTTCTAACGTCCAGCCGGTTTTAGATTTACAGCTTGAATTAAGGGATATTGTCGCCCCGACTGAGCTTCCTTACGAACTTGTTTTGCCAAAAGATGAGATTTTACTCGAAGTTAACGAATGGTCTGCCGGTAAGCTCGCCGTTCGTGGCAATGTTTTAGAGCGCAAAGCCTTGCTTGATGAACTTGAAGAAACTATGCACTCTGAAATGGCTTTAAAGCATGGCGAAGGTGACACCGACGACGAAAAAATCGCTTTCTACGAAGCAAATCTGAAAGCTGAATACGCTCAAGCCTTTGAGCTCGCTACTCATGCCGAGGTGCGACGGGGAATTATCCATGATGGCGAGCGCCCAGATGGTCGTAAACTTACCGAAGTCCGACCGCTAAGCTCTCAGGTTGGTATTTTGCCTCGGGTTCATGGCTCCTCTCTCTTTACGCGTGGTTTAACCCAAGCGATGAATATTGTCACCCTCGCTCCGCTCTCTTATTCGCAAGAAGTGGATACCATGGAAGTTACCGATGGTCATCGTCGCTACATGCATCATTACAACGCTCCGTCTTATACAGTTGGCGAATGTGGGCGCATGGGTTCCCCTGGTCGTCGCGAGATTGGGCATGGTTATCTCGCCGAACGCGCCCTTATCCCAGTCCTGCCATCCGAAGAGGATTTTCCATATGCTATCCGTAGCGTGACCGAAATTATGTCGCAAAACGGCTCGACCTCAATGGCGGCCACTTGCTCGTCATGTATGGCTTTGATGGACGCTGGCGTGCCTTTAAAACGCCCAGTTTCCGGCGTTGCGATGGGACTAATGGTTGATGTTGAAAAGGGTCAGCCGGTCGAGGCCTCAGATATTGATAAAGCCTATGTCCTGACAGATTTGATGGATGCAGAAGACTTCGCTGGTGATATGGACTTCAAGGTTACCGGTACGACTGAAGGTATTACCGCGCTTCAGATGGATATGAAAGTTCATGGCCTTCCAGTAGAAATCCTTGAAAAAGCCATTAAACAAAGTCACGACGGACGGATGTTTATTTTGGATCATCTTACCAGCGTCATCTCTGCACCAAAAACTAAAATTTCCGATTTTGCGCCACGCATCGAAAAAATCCAAATCTCGAAAGATAAAATTGGCACCATTATCGGCAAAGGTGGCGAAACTATTAACAAAATCACCTCTGAAACGGGCGCCGAGGTCAATATTGACGAATCTGGCCTCGTTACCGTATCCGGAACCGACGCTGCTAAAATCAATGCCGCAGTCGATTGGATTAAATCCTTAGTCGAGGAGCCAGAAGTTGGTAAGATCTACGAGGGGACGGTTGTTGCGATTAAAGATTTTGGCGCTTTCGTCAATGTTCTTCCAGGTACCGATGGTATGCTTCATATCTCGCAAATCGTAGAAGGCAAGCGCCTTAAAAAGGTCGAAGACGCTCTTTCTCTCGGCCAAAAGGTGAAAGTCAAACTTGTCGCTATCGAAAAAGGCAAACTCAGCCTCTCAATGCTTGGCGTTGAGCAATAAAATATGGTATAATATAGTGAATGGAAAAAATCCGAAATTTTTGTATTATTGCGCATATTGACCATGGCAAATCGACCATCGCTGACCGGATGATGGAAATTACAGGTACAGTTGAAAAACGTGAAATGAAAGCGCAGCTTCTTGATTCAATGGAGCTGGAACGTGAAAAGGGAATTACGATTAAACTGACGCCGGTCACAATGCAATGGAAAGGCTACACGCTGAACTTGATTGACACTCCAGGCCACGTAGATTTTTCATACGAAGTTTCTCGCAGTTTACAAGCAGTTGAAGCCGCAGTTTTAGTGGTTGACGCAACCCAAGGGATTCAGGCACAAACTTTAGCAAACGTTTATCTTGCGCTCGAACAAGACCTGACGATTATCCCAGTAGTTAATAAAGTAGATCTCCCGGCGGCAGACGTTGAGGGAACTGCGGCGCAAATTATGAATTTACTCGGATGCGCGCGTGAGGAAATCATTGAAGTTTCTGGAAAAACCGGGCAAAATATTGATAAGATTCTAGACGCCGTTGTGGCGACTAAACCCGCTCTTACTGCGTTGGAACCTAAAAACCCGGCCTTTACCAAAGCGCTTATCTTCGATTCCTACTTCGATGACTATCGCGGTGTGGTGTTGTATGTGCGCATCTTTGAAGGTGAAATCCCCAAAAACTCAGAGATTTTGATGATGGCGGCCGGCGCAAAGGGCTTGGCGCTCGAAGTTGGGGTTTTGACCCCGAAAATGTCGCCGCGCGACAAATTGTCTAGTGGCGAAATTGGTTACATTGTGACAAATTTAAAAACTACGCGCGAAGCAAAAGTCGGCGATACGGTAACCTTGACTAAAAATCCAGCAAGCGAGCCGCTCCCTGGATACAAAAATGTCTTGCCTTTTGTGTACGCAGGATTTTTTCCAGTCTCGAACGACCAATATAAAGAGCTTAAAGAAGCGATTGAAAAATTGGCGCTTTCTGATTCTGCCTTAAAATATGAGCCGGAAAATTCACCAGTCTTAGGCTTTGGTCTTCGCATTGGTTTTTTGGGTCTTCTTCATATGGATATCATCCGCGAGCGTTTAGAGCGGGAATTTAATCTTGATTTAATTGTCACCAACCCATCTACGAATTATGAGGTTATTATGAATAATGGTAAAGTCATCGAAATTAAATCCGCAGCAGATTTGCCAGATATGAGCGAAATTAAAGAAATACGCGAGCCTTGGGTTAAGGGTGAGATAATTTTGCCAAAACCAATGATTGGCCCGGTCCTAGACTTAATTAATAGAAAACGTGGGCATCAGACCAATCTATCCTATATTGAGGAGCGGGCAATCATTGATTTTAAGGCGCCGATGGCAAACCTTTTGACCGATTTTTATGACCAGCTCAAATCTGCGACGTCAGGTTACGCTTCGTTTAATTACGAATTAAATGGATACAGAGCCGAAGATTTGGTGAGGGTGGATTTCTTGGTTGGTGGACATAAAATTGACGCTTTGTCAATAATGTGTCATAAAACAGAAGCGGATGCGATTGGTCGTGAAACCGTCAAGAAGTTAAAAGAGGTTATTCCGCGCCAAAACTACGAAGTGGCGTTACAGGCGGCAATTGGCGCCAGAATTATCGCACGCGAAACGATTGGCGCTTATCGTAAAGATGTGACGGTGAAAATTCATACGGGCGACCGAGACAGAAAAGCAAAATTGCTCGATAAACAAAAACGTGGCAAAGCGCGGATGAAACGATTCGGCAAAATTGACATTCCGTCCGAAGCCTTTACTGTTATGCTAAAACGCGACTAATTTTCGCCTAAATTCTATTCAAAATCTCCAAACTGTGCTATAATAAAACAAAGCATAAGCAGGAAAAATAATTTTTATGGAACCAAACCAAAACCTAAACCCACAAATGCCAACTCAACCAAACGCAGGTACGCCGCCAGTCAATCCGATGCCTACCCAGATGGCCCAATCGGCAACTCAGCCAACCGCTGCTGCGCCATCCCAACCAACCCAGCCGGTGCCCGCCCCTGCTTCTCCTGAGCAACAGATTGCTGCCGAATTGGAGCAAGCTGCCGCCGAGGATATGGCGAAAGCCGCGGCAATGAAGGAGGCTGCGGAAAAGGAAGCTGCGCTTGAAGCTGCTAAACCAAAGCAAAGCAAAGGTATGGTAGCTGGTCTTGTGATTGCTTGTCTTGTTGCTGTTGCAGGTATTGGTTTTGGTGCCTATTCCATGATTTCAAGTAGCCAGAATATTGATAGCCTTAATAAACAGATTACGACCTTAAAAAACACCAACAGCAATCTCGAAAGCCAAGTTGCTGATATGCCAGAGCTAACCGGTGAAGAAGCGTTGTCGCTTCTAAGCAACGCTGCTCTTTCCACCAACGCCGGCTATAAAATCGCTTTTGCGAACGTCTATGCTGTCTATACCGGTAGCGAAGATGACGAAGAAGATGTTACCGCCTATTGGGTGAAATACTTACCAGTCGAAATGACCGAAGGTTCTACTTCCGCTGACAATATCATTTTCACTTTAAACGATGAGGGTGAATGGGACTTTACTTTGCCTGGTTTCGTAACTTACGACTCAACCTTTACTGCTAACTACGAGCTATTGAACGGCGAAAAAGTTCCTGCGAATGTTGTCAACTCAACCGAAACCGTTGTTGAAGAAGTTGTTGAAGAGTAATTATGCCAAAACCAAAGGTTTATTATTCCAAGCAAATCACCCCTGAAAGCCTGCAGAAAGTTTACTTAGCCCTCGGCGTGGACATCACCGAAAATGGAAACCGTAAAGTCGGTGTCAAGGTGTCAACCGGCGAGGATGGAGCCAAAGGTTATCTAAAAGCCGACCTTATCGCCCCCTTCGTAAAATCCATAGGTGGCACCATTGTCGAGTGTAACACCGCCTATGGCGGCACTAGGGGCAACGCTAAGGAGCATTTAGAGGTAGCAAAGAAGCATAACTTCACCAGTTTCGCCGAAGTTGACATCATGGACGCAGGCGGCGAGATTAAGATTCCTGTGCACAGCGGCAAACATCTGAAGTATGACCTCCTAGGTAGTCATTTTGACGATTATGATGCATTCGTCAATCTTGCTCATGGCAAGGGGCATGCGATGGGTGGTTTTGGTGCAAATCTCAAGAATCAATCTATTGGCTTCGCCTCAAGAAACGGCAAGGCCTACATCCATTCGTGCGGAAAGACCGCAAACCCCAAGCTCTGCTGGGTCACGCCGCATAAACAAATTCATTTCATTGAGTCAATGGCTGAGGCTGCCAAAGCCGTTACAGATTATCTTGAAGAACAGGGGAAGACAATAATCTATATTACGATTATGAATAACATCTCCTTAGATTGCGACTGCGATGCTAATCAAGGCGATCCAGTCATGGGAGATTTAGGCATTGTCGCTTCTCTTGATCCAGTTGCCAACGACCAAGCGTTTATTGATATGATTTGGCAAAGCAACGACCCGGGCACTGCCGACATGAAAGAACGCATAGATTCTCGTCAGGGTAGGGAAATATTGCCCTATGCTGAATCCCTCGGTCTTGGTTCTTGTAAGTATGAACTAGTTGTGGTATAATAATCCTACGGGTGATTAGCTCAGTTGGCTAGAGCGTCTCGTTTACACCGAGAAGGTCGGGGGTTCAAGCCCCTCATCACCCACCAAACGGTTTATAAAATTATTTTTATCTATTTCGTAATCTATAAATGTCTGTTAAATCCCCAACAATTTACCCTAATCAATGTAATCTAATAATTCTTTGAACTTTTGAATGTAACCGTTTCTTCAAATGATTTATAGCCCATGAAAAAGTCCGCTTGAAAAAGCGGACTTCATCTTGGTTAAAGAGCAAAGGAATCATGCCCACGCTTTGTCGTGTCCATCTCGATGGAGTTACCGATGCAGGCAAACGCGCCCACAACAATCGTTGTTGGGCATACCAGCGTCCAATATTAGGACATCCACGGGGCCGGTAGGGGTTTCTATTATCCCCACCATAGTCATCATTTCGCCGAGGTTACCCTCGTTCTTTTTCTCAGCCATCTTATACCCTCCCTATAAAATTGATTTGAAAAAAGCACAATTCTTCTGAGATTTGAATGTGCTATCTATGACACCTCGCCATAGTTAATATCATTATGGCATACATAAGCGAAAATGTCAATATATGTTCAATCGTCATGCTCATAGTTCTGTAGTTTTTCCTGTATGTCCTCCTTGCATGTTGTTAATACCTGGCGGATTAAGCCACACCAGGACCAAAATTAAACCCCGCCGGGTTTTTATACACAAAAAGCTGTTTCATCCCTAATAGATGCAAATTTGAGCAATTTTTCGAGTTTTACTACAAGGTGTAGTATTACTCCCTATAAATAAACCCAAAAACTTGACGAAAATGATAAAATCACCTTAAGCGGAGGAGAAAGGAATGAAAAAACAATGCTTAAAGTTGTGGTATTTGATTGTGGTATCGGTGGAGAATTGTTCGCCGATCACCTAGAAAAAGAGTTGGGAGTTGTGGAGGTGATTCGGGTTATTGATTGGCGGAACTCAGGTGAGTATTTAAAAAGTTCACATTCTGCCAGAAAGACAGCCGAATGCGCTTTAAAGCCTTACATCGGCAACGTGGATTTGATCATAGTTGCAAATTATTTACTCGCAACCACGAGTTTAAAATACTTCAAGAATAAATATCAATCTCAGAAGTTTATCGGATTTGTGTTCAAGACCAAACGCGTCATAATGGAAAAACCTACGTTAATTCTCACCACCAAGGCTACAACTAAAAGTTTTTCGTTCGTTAGTTTTTCGCATCGCATCAAGGCTAAAACTATTTGTTTTGATACATGGCCCCTCCTTATTGATGACGGGGAACTAACCTACGATGTGCTAAAAGATGATGTCAGAAACGCAATGTCATCGTTCCGCAACTTTTCTCCCGAGCAAATTATGCTCGCCTGTGGTCAATTCTCCGAGGTGACGCCAGACCTCCGTAAGATTTTTGGCCACAATGTCCGCTTTATTGATAGTTTTGAACATACCATTGGCGAAGCAAAGAAAGCTCTAAAAATCCGCGGAAGTAGCTGCTAAGTCCTCCAAAATAGCCTAGTTTATGATATAATAAATAGGTAAAAGAAAGGATAAAGATGAATACTCCATACGAAGAAACCGAAATATATAAGATGCGACATACTTTAAGTCATGTTCTCGCCGCGGCTATTACGGAGCTTTATCCTACAGCAAAATTCGGCATCGGACCAGCCATTGAAAACGGTTTTTATTACGATATTGATTTTGGTGACGCTAAGGTTAGCGACTCTGACCTTTCCCGCATTGAGAAGAAGATGCGTGGCATCGTTGCGCGTAACCTACCGATGACAAAGCGGATTTCCTCGAAGACCGAGGCGCTAAACTGGGCGCGTGACAAGGCACAGGGCTACAAAATTGAACTCATTAACGAACTTCCAGAAAGTGCCGAAATCAGTTTTTATGACTTAGGCGATATTTTTACCGATCTCTGCAAAGGACCGCATCTTGACAACACCAACGATGTTGGCGCATTTAAATTGATCCGAGTTGCCGGCGCATATTGGCGAGGTGACGAAAAACGCAATATGCTAACACGTATCTACGGTGTCGCTTTCGATACCGAAGCGGAATTGGACGAATATCTAAAGCGCCAAGAAGAGGCCAAGGCAAGAGATCACCGCAAACTTGGCAGGGAATTAGACTTATTCTGCTTTAGCGACCTCGTTGGCGCTGGACTACCGCTGTTTACTCCTCGTGGCACAGAACTGCGTGAACTAATGGCGAATTACTCGCTGTCGTTGCGCGGCAGAGAAGGTTTTAAAAAGGTCTGGACCCCGCATATTACAAAAACTGACCTTTATAAAGCCTCTGGACATTATGCTAAATTTGGCGATGAACTATTTATGGTTCATTCTCAGGTCAATGGTGAGGATTTTGCCATGAAACCAATGAACTGCCCACATCACGCCCAAATTTTTGCCTCTCGCCCGCGCACTTATAAAGAAATGCCGGTGCGCTATATGGAAGCGACGACCGATTATCGCGATGAAAAGACTGGTGAACTTGGCGGTCTTTCTCGCGTGCGTTCCTTAACTCAAGATGATTCGCATGTCTTCTGTCGCAAAGACCAGATAAAAGACGAAGTTAAGCGCCTAGTGGCCATCGTTAAAGAACTTTATACGACAGTCGGGATGCAGAAGCTCCGCGCGAGATTGTCCTATCGCTCTGATGAGGACAAGTATTTGGGTGACAAAAAGCTCTGGGAAATGGCACAAAAACAAATTAAGCAAGCCGCAATTGATAACGGACTAGATTATTTTGAACAGGAAGGTGAAGCCGCGTTCTATGGGCCAAAAATTGATTTTATGGCCGAAGACGCCATTGGTCGCGAGCATCAACTTGCTACCATTCAACTAGATTTTGTTCAGCCTGAACGTTTTGGGCTGGAATTTGTTAATGAAAAAGGCGAAAAGGAGCGACCAGTTATGATTCACCACGCTACGCTTGGTTCAATCGAACGCTTCTTGTCTGTCTTTATTGAACATACTGGCGGCTGGTTCCCATTCTGGTGTGCTCCTGAACAAGTCCGTATCATTACTGTTAATAACGAAATTTCTGACTACGTTACGAAAATTACAGACGTCTTAAGTGAGATAGTTCTTGACAAGCCACTAAAATATAATGAACTACGCTTCGCTGTAGATGACTCCGCGGACTCACTCGGTAAAAAGATTAAACGTGCTACCGAAATGAAAATACCGGTTCTCCTTATTGTTGGTCCAAAAGATGCGAAAGAGGGGATTGTATCCGTCCGCCTTCGCGATAGAGAAGAGAAAACTAATCTCAAAGAACTCGCAGCCTTCCTGAAAGAACTAAAATAGGGAAGCCAGTGAATAAGACACAAATCTATATGAAGCAGCCTGTTCTAGTCATCCTTGGACCAACTGGTTCGGGCAAGACAGGTATTACTATCAAAATCGCAAAAGCAATTGGTGGCGAGATTATTTCTGCTGACTCTCGCGCCATCTATAAAGGCATGGATATTGGTACGGCAAAGCCTACCAAAAATGAAATGTGTGGAATCCCGCACTATGGTCTTGATTTAGTTTTTCCTGACGAACGCTTTACTGTTGCAGATTGGAAGGCATATGCCGAAGAAAAAATCAAAGACATTCAGGCGCGTGGCAAAATCCCGATTATTGTCGGTGGGACCGGGTTATATATCGATGCCTTAATTTATGACTATCACTTCAAAGGCCCTACGGGTAACAAAATCGGCGACATTGAACAAAAAAGTTGTTCAGACCGACAAGAGATAAAAGGAAATTTTCTCATCATCGGCATCGAGTGGGAATCAGACGCATTGCGCGAACGGCTCAAGGAGCGAATTGAACAAATGTTTTCGCCAGCTCTCTATGATGAGGTCACTAAACTAGTGAAAGAGTATGGCTGGGGCAGCGGAGCAATGAAAAGCAACATCTATGAATATGCCTGGAAGTATTTGAACCATGAACTAACCTTAGAAGAAGCAAAGACTCAATGTTTTTACGAAGATTGGCACCTAGCCAAGCGTCAACTGACTTGGTTCAAACGTAACTCAAATATCATTTGGCTTCCGCTTGAAAAAGTTTATGCTTTCGTGATTGAAAAAATGTGATTTTTATACATTTTTATTATGGATGTGATAAAATAGTATACAGAATGGTTAAAGAAAATAGTTCACCTACAGAAAAACTGTTCGGATCAAAGACCCGAGCGAAACTTTTAAAACTTTTTTTTGAAAATCCTGAAAAATCTTTCTACGTGCGTGAGATGACGCGAGTAATCGATGAACAGATTAACTCAGTCCGCAGGGAATTGTTGAACCTTGAGAGTATTGGTATTATCAAAAATGAAACTTTCGACAATAAAGTTTACTATTCTGCTAACGCAAAACATCCCTTCACTCGTCCACTAAGTGAAATGTTTAGCAGAAAAATTGACTTAACTCGTGAAAAAGATATCCACGAAACTACCTGGGAAGAGTATATTCGCCCAGTTCGTAAATACCTAGACGGACTAATTGTTACGAATCGGTTGCCTGGCCAAGATGGAATTGACCTCCTTATCATTGGTAACGATAAAACAAAAAAACTTACTCGATGGGCGGAAGTAATTGAAAAAAAACAAGGTAAACCAATTAACTATGTCATTATGACTGCGGATGACTTTACCTATCGCAAAAGTGTCAAAGATCGTTTCATTGGTGACGTCCTAGAAATGGAAATTACCGAAATTATCGATCCGGAAAGAATAATAAAATAAAGGAGTAATATGTTTGAAATAGAGAGTAAAAACCAGGACATCATTGTCCTATCTACAAAAAATGGCAGCATTGCTTTTAATATAGCAGATGGTTCTATTGATGCCGGCCTTGCCGTAGGGAAGATTGAAGGGCCTTGCGAAGCAGAAATCGGCGACGCTGCTATCCGCGGTATTGCGACGACTTCCGGGCGCACTATTTACGATGTCGAAATCGGCGGTGTCCATGTTGGTATTTTAGGGGATATTGAGGAGAATCTCGACGATTTAGCCGCCGACGTTCTCTGTACCTCCAGCGTTCGTGCTGTTCGTGAATTGGAGCCTAAACTCATCATAGCGATGGGCAACCTCGATGGCATGGTAACCGACCTGAAACTTTCTGCCCGTACGGAGAAGAAACTAAAAATTAAGAGTCTAGATAACCTTCCGGCAACGCAAGAAATAGTCGTACTTGGGTAGTTATGAACTCGAATCCGTTACAAATCGTTCTCGTTCTCTGTATCGTTGTTGGTTCGGTCATTTTGCATGAGCTAGCTCATGGCCTTGTCGCTTATTGGCTCGGTGATCGAACCGCCAAAGATGCCGGGCGCCTGACTTTTAATCCGGTTAAACATATCGATCCGTACATGTCCATCATCGTTCCGGTCATATTATACATATTAAAAGCGCCAGTTTTCGGAGGCGCCAAGCCAGTCCCAGTAGATTTTGGTAAAGTTAAATGGAAAGAGTGGGGAATGGCACTAGTTGCACTCGCCGGTCCGTTTACTAATTTTCTCATTGCCTTCATCTCATTCCTCATTGGACATTTCAGTGGTCTTATCTATGGTGTTGGCGGTGATATCCCAGAATTCATCTTTCTGGAGCTGGTTTACATAAATCTCGGATTTATGATTTTTAACCTCATCCCTATTCCACCATTGGACGGTTCCAGAGTGCTTTATGCCATCTCTCCTGATTCAGTTAGGATAATGCTAGCTCAGATTGAGCGATATGGCATAATTCTAGTATATCTCCTGATTCTTCTATTTGGTGAAGTTTTTTCTTCTCTTATGACGAATGGCATCAACGCAATTGTTGAATTCTTTTATCTTATGGTGTATAATTAAAGTAGCCCTACCGGCAGCATGATTTTCCTGAATAATCATGTTTAAGGGATTTCGTGGCTTATGACCGTGGTCATATCGCATAAGATTTTACCCACCTTGTATATATTACGGGGAAAACAGGTCGGCGGGGCTGAAAAGGTGGGCATGAAACAACGCATTCGAGTCGCAGCAATTATTAGGTCAGAAAACGGAATTTTAATTTTGAAACGTAGCCGTGGTCGTTCTGAGGCCTCGGTTTTTTGGGAACTTCCTACTGGTAAGATAAAATTTGGCGAACAGCCAGAGGAGGCAATCGTTCGTTCGCTATCTGAATATACCGGTCTACAAGCCAGCTCTGTTGTTATTAAGGATGCTATTACCTTTTTAGCTTTAGAGGGCACAAGTCGTCTTAGTAATTTGTATATCGTTTATGAAGTTGAAATCGCCAAAGGGATGAAGCCAACTCCAAAAGAGCGCTACACGGCGTATAAATATATCAAGGATTTTACCTCGTCTGGCGTACGTTTAAATGAAGCCAGTATCTCGGTGTTCGAAATTATTGAGGGGCGCACTCACTCGAACCGCATTTCTCCCCGAAGTGCCGCCAGCGCCGTCACTATTTATGTCGATGGCGCATCTCGTGGCAATCCCGGTCCCTCTGGCATCGGATATCAAATTGTTGATGAGGATGGGCGCACCATCGAACGCGGTGGCGAATTCATCGGCTTTGCCACCTCTCGTGTTGCCGAATATTATGCAATGCGAAATGGTTTGGAACATGCGGTGAAACTGGGGCTAAAGACTGCCCACTTCGTTTCGGATAGTTTAATGGTTGTTAATCAATTAAATGGGATTTTTTCGGTTAAAAATCAAGACATTCTCCCGATATACGATGCAATCCAGAAACTGCTTGCCTCTTTTGAAAGTGTATCATTCACGCACGTTTCAAGATCGGACAATCAGATTGCTGACCTTGAAGCTAATAAGGCTATTGATGATATTTTAAAAAGAAGATAGCGTCGCCTATCTTTACAAAATGCCGTTGGTGTAGTATAATAATGAAGAGCCTGAAAGATGACCGCCTACTTTGTAGGAGGAAAGTCCGGGCAACAGAGAGCAGGGTAGTCGCTAACAGCGACCGTCCGTAAGGATAGGGAAAGTACCACAGAAACTTATACCGCCGGCATCCGCCGGTAAGGGTGAAAAGAGTGAGGTAAGAGCTCACAGCGCGTCGTAGCGATATGTCGCGGAGGCAAACCCTACCTGTTGCAAGGAGTACTATTTACCTCGGCTCGGGGATGTACGCTTACCGCTTGAGCGTTATAGCAATGTAACGTCTAGATAGATGGTCATCGCCCCTGTAACCCAGAGGCACAGAACCCGGCTTATAGATGGCTCATTATCAAAAAACTGGCCGAAAATGCCAGTTTTTTGAGTTCGTCATAAAAAAATTGTTCACCTATCATGTTGTAAAAATTACACCCATAATTCAGAAATACCCAAAAATCAAAGTTATTTTTACAACAGAATATGAGTACTCTTCGTTTCTCACAATATTCTTAATGGCTTTGTTCAAAATCTAGTCGCCCCTGTAAAAAAGGGAATACTTAATGAAAAATAGTCAATGTTGTAAAAAATACAGTATTTTTAATAAGAACAAAAAATCGCCCTAGTTTATTGGGCGATTTTTTCTTTATTTAAGATTAGGCATTTTTCTTTGCTTTTGCAGCATCTTTTGGCGACTGAACTAAGCCATGTTTTTTCAGCGTGCGAAGAGCAGAAGTAGAGATGTTGCACTTAATCTTCTGACCACCAATAACCAAGGTTCTCTTGGACACATTCGGTTTAAAAACCTTCCGCGTGTGCCGTTGTGAGAACGATACATTGTGACCATACATCTTACCTTTTCCAGAAATTTCACAGATAGCCATCTTATTTCTCCTTCACCGTATTTACGATTGCCTTAAACGCTTCTGGATTGTTCACAGCGAGATCGGCAAGTATCTTGCGGTCTAAACTGATGTTCTTTGCCTTCATTCCTGCGATTAATTGAGAATAGGAAAGACCAAGCTCGCGAGAAGCGTTGTTAATACGTGTGATCCAAAGCGCCCTCAGGTCGCGTTTCTTATTGCGACGATCGCGGTAGCTATACCGTAGCGCCTTAATTACACCTTGTTTTCCCAAACGATAGCTACGGGTTCGTGCATGTTGCATACCCTTAGCGCGTTTAAGCATCTTCTTATGTTTAGCCATTGCGGCTACACCACGTTTTACTCTCATAATTAAACCCCTAATGCCGTCTTAATATTTTTCTTAATCTTACCATTTACGAAAGCAGCAGTTTTCATGTTGCGCTTCCTGGCCTTTGACTTTTTTGCGAGAATATGATTCCCAAAGGCGCGTTCGCGAGCGATTTTACCAGAACCGGTAATTTTTATCCTCTTAGCGGTGCCTTTATGCGTTTTTAACTTTGGCATAACTTTTCCTTTTTAGTTAATTATTATTTAAAGTGCTATCAGGAGGCCGTTAAAGTAGGAAATTACTTTTTCCGAACCTGAACTGATAAATTGCGCCCGGTCATCTGCGCTTTTCCTTCGAGAACGGCGTCTTCTCCGAGCAGACTAAGCACTTTGTCTAGTAATTCTTGCCCAATCTCTCTGTGAGCCATCTCACGACCGCGGAACACGATCATGATTTTGACTCTATCCCCGTCGTCCAGAAAGCCACGCATTTTACGGACTTTTATATTGAGGTCGTTATCTGAAATCTTTAGGCCAATCTTCATTTGTTTAAGCTCAGATTGTTTTTCCCGCGCTTTTTTGCGATTCCTAGCCTCTTCCTTCATCTTTTGATATTGGAACTTACCCCAATCAATGATTTTAACGACCGGAGGGTTAGCATTAGCGGCAATTTCCACTAAATCCACTCCTTGTTGCCTCGCGAGAAGTTGGGCGTCACGACTGGACATAATCCCCAGTTGCTCTCCATTTGAACCTATAACGCGTACCTCCGGATAACGAATTTCTCCATTTATGCGGGTGCGTGATGAGTTTTTGATAGTAATCCTTTCTTCTCTTGATTTAACCTGATAACATTATATCAAAACTCCTAAGAAAAAGCAAGAATAAAATGACATATTGTAAAAAATACATTTGTTCAATTATTTATGGGTCAATGCTTACGGTAGTTCAGCGATTCTGCGATGTGTTTTTCCTCAATCACCTCATCACCATCTAAATCTGCAATTGTCTGTGCTACCTTTATCACCTTAAAATATGACCTTGCGGACAGGTTAAGCATATCTGATGCCTTAGCCAACAGCGCTTCGGCCTGAGTCGACATTTTTAACTTATTCGCCACTTCATAAGAGGAAAGGGAGCTATTATAGACCCCCTGGCGGCCAAACCGAGTCGTTTGTCGGTTAATCGCCCCTGTTATAGTATTTTTTACAACATTATGCTCCTCTGTTTTTTCGGACTTAACCGGTCGCTTCAAATCGGCATTTTGTACTTTTTCTACCGCAATAAACATGTCTATTCTGTCAAGAAGTGGTCCCGAAATCTTCTTCTGGTAATTTTGTATTTGTACTTCGGTACATTTACACTCGTGTGTCGGATCGCCAAGGTATCCGCAAGGACAGGGGTTCATTGTCGCTACCAGCATAAAGTCTGCTGGAAAAACATTACGATGATTCGCCCGCGAAACTGTAATCTCTTTATCTTCAAGCGGCTGCCTTAGCGACTCTAAGACCGAACGGGGAAATTCCGGTAGCTCATCTAAGAATAAAATCCCCTTATGCGCCAAAGAAATCTCTCCCGGTATTGATTTACTACCGCCCCCGATTATCGCCGTTGCACTTGCCGTATGGTGCGGACTCCGAAAGGGCCGCTTCTTGATAATCTCATCTGTCGCCAGTCCCGCTAGGGAATGGATCTTCGTAATTTCTAGCATCTCAGTTACAGACAGTTTTGGCAGAAGGTTTGCTGCCGCCTTTGCTAGCATCGTCTTTCCAGCCCCTGGCGGCCCTTCGATCAGAATATTATGGTGTCCCGCTATCGCAATCTCCATCGCCCGTTTTGCCATTTTTTGCCCCCGAATATGGTCAAAAAACGGCCCAGAACCGCTATCGACGCCATAATCCGCTAAATCAGTCACAGGTTCCGCTTTTTTCGCGATAATACCTTGATTTTTTAGCTGTAAAAATAAATCTTGTAAAGTGTCCACCCCATAAACGTCTATCCCCTCAATCAGCGCCGCCTGGGGTAGATTCATTAATGGCAAATAAACTTCCTTCGCCCCCGCTGACTTCGCCGCTTCAACGATATTGATGATTCCTTTGATTGGGCGCAGTTTTCCATCTAGCGATAGTTCGCCCGCAAAAACGCGCGAGCTAACATCGGATTTTATGAGCTGTCCCGACAAGAGCAGTACTGCTAGCGCAATGGGTAAATCTAGATACGACCCGTCTTTTTCTAAATCTGCTGGTGCTAAATTTATTGTTACTTTTTTATCTGGGAACGAAAAACCAGAGTTCACAATTGCGCTTCGCACCCGCTCTTTCGCTTCATTTATAGTCTTATTAGCCATTCCTACAATATTGAAAGCTGGCAACCCCCTATTCATGTCGCCTTCAACCTCGACAATCTTACCACTGAAGCCATATGGTATTGCTGAATATATTTTACTAATCATGCGAAACCTATATCACATAATCTTGCGAAAAACAACCCCCCACCTTGAGTTTATGCTTACTTCAGGGGTGATCGAGCCTGTGGAAAACTTCGCAAAAAAGCCAAAATTGAACAAAAAAAGTATGAAAAACCTATTGACATTAGCGTTTTTTAACGCTATAATAGAGATAGCTTCTGAATAAAAAAATTATACAGAAGGTCAAAACAAA
>CAYSSH010000002.1:0-42250 GCA_964433705.1 uncultured Candidatus Saccharibacteria bacterium
TATTATTATATATAGTAATACCTAATACTGTTATAATGATATTTTTGATTAGATTTTTTGCCCGCATTGTTACCTCGCTTATGTTAGCTAGCCGGCACTATCAAAATAGGTGCCGCTAGGGACTACCCGGAATGCTCATGCAATAGATTTCTCTACCATTAAAAGACAAACGGACCTAGTGGCACCTATTTTAACTTTTAATGGTAAAAACTATTTAATGAGCTTCAATTAACAATCCGGGTAGTCATTCGTTTTGTTAATAATTCTATATTAGCACGCGGCGAAATAAAAAGCAAGCGCTATTTTTTTGCGCCTGCCGGATTGGCAAGGGCGAGATAATCAACTTTGCCAAGTTTGGTTTTTGGTAAATCTTTGACAAATTCGATTTGACGCGGAATTTCGTACTTTGCGAGATATTTTTTGTAGATTTTCGCGAGATCTTTTTTACAGGCACGCGGCGAAGCACCGTCTTTTGGAACGATAAAGACCTTGACAATTTCACCGCGAAGTTGGTCGGGAACGCCAAGACATGCGCATTTTGACACTAGCGCGGATTTTAGAGTAATTTCTTCGACGTTCGATGGATAAACGTTGTAGCCGTTTGTGATAATCATCCGTTTCAAACGACCGCGGAAATAAACCACGCCACGCTCATCTATGCGACCAATATCGCCGGTACGAAGCCACTTTTTCCCAGAAATTTTAACAAATGTTTCGGCAGTTTCTTTCGGCTTTTTTAGGTATTCTTTCATCACCGTAAGGCCGCGGACTAAAATCTCTCCATCTTCGCCAGTCTTACAAGGCCTGTCAGTTTTCGGATTGACGATTAGAACTTCGCTGTCCGGTAAAGGGAAGCCAATCACATTTTCGCCTTTAGCAATAGACGCGGGAGAGAAAATCATCCCGCCAGCCGCCTCGGTAAGACCATAGCCGTTATGGAGCATAGCTTTTGAGCCATGGGCGGCAAAGAAATCGTTGATTTGGTTTTTCAAAGACTGGCTGACCATATCGCCGCCAGAAACAGCGCCCTTCAAACGCTTTAATTCGTTCGGGCCGAATTTAACTTTTAGCATATATTCATAAACGGTTGGGACACCGACGAGGATATTGATGCGGTATTTTTTGATGTAGTTACGGAGTTTTTTGGCGTTAAATTGCGGAATCAAGACTAAACGCATACCGCAAAAAAGCGGAATGTGCATACAAACACCAAGGCCGAAAGCGTGAAAGTTGGGAAGGAAGCAAAGCATCGAGAAGCGCGCTTTTAAAAGTTCGGGGACAAGATATTTGGCGCCCAGCGCTTGAGAATTAAAGTTTAGGTTTGTCAATACGACGCCCTTTGGTTTGCCGGTTGTACCGCCGGAATAAAGAATAACTGCAGGGTCAGCAGCATTAACGCGGGCGTGAGGATTGCCGAGGTACTTCGTAGCTCCGCTAAGAAAATTATCCCAAGTCGTGACGATTTGGGTCTTTTTAACATGATTTTTGCGCCCCTTAGTAAGCGCGTAAACCGCACGGACGAGAAAATCCATGGAACGAGTCGGGGAAACCACGATGACTTGTTCGAGATTAGTATTTTTAATAATGCTTTCGACTTTCGGGTAGGTAATATCAACAACCAACATCACTTTCGAGTCGGCGAGATTGATATACTCTTCAATTTCTTTTTCGGAAGAAAGCGGGTGAATCATATTCGCAACTGCACCAACTTCATTGACCGCGTAAAACATATAGACTTCCTCGGGAGTATTCGGCATACATATAGTTACTTTGTCGCCTTTTTTTACGCCGATTTGTTTGAGAGCGCGCGCAACGCGATCAATTTTCTTAATCAATTCTTTGTAAGTTATCTCGTAATTAAAATAAGTGATTGCGGTATTAATCGGCCATTTACAACTCGCTTCGTAAACTGTATCGTAAAGCCCGCCTTCGGGATATTCAAAATCTTTGGGAAGTTTATCTATGAAACCATATTTATCACGTTCCAGACGCATATCAATCGCACGAACGAGTTTTTTGATTTTATTATAGGCAAATTCAAGCATATAATTATTATAACATGTTATAATGGATGTATGGACAAGAATTTCCGGGTCAGAATGGTTGTAGGGGTAGGAATGTTTGTGGTAGCGATCGTGGGGCTTTATACTTTTAATTCTATCCCGTTTAAAATTATTTACGGATTCTTTTCGGCGATGGCACTAGTCGAGCTTTTGAGTTTCTTTAAAAAACGCGAGAAAAAACGAGAAAAGAAGAATTGGCAGAGAATAATTCTGACGATTTTAGAAACAGGTTTCTTGATTTGTGGCGTAGTGTTTGTGGCGCAAATTGATTTGGGACATTTTTGGTATATTATTCTGGGGGTGCCGGGATACGATATTTTTGCGTATTTTTTTGGGAAAATTTTCGGTGGACGAGTATTTGGAAAATACCGACC
This sequence comes from uncultured Candidatus Saccharibacteria bacterium, assembly GCA_964433705.1. GTDB lineage: Bacteria > Patescibacteriota > Saccharimonadia > Saccharimonadales > Saccharimonadaceae > Nanosyncoccus. The sequence goes on from CAYSSH010000002.1 coordinate 2,438, forward strand.
CTTTCCGCGAATTTCTAAAAACAAAACCTGGGAGGGAACGATTTTGGGGCTTTTGATGGCGGTATCGATGGTGCTAATTTTAATGTCGGTTAGGGGAGCGTTTAACACTGATTTTATGTATCTGCTTTGCGGACCGCTAGCGCTTTGTGGCGATTTATTTGAAAGTTATTTGAAGCGCAAGTTTGAAGTGAAGGATTCAAGCGAAATTGTTGTGAAAAATAAGTTTTTCGCTATGGTGGAACATTTAGTCGGGGGGAGCGAGGGACATGGAGGATTTTTGGACCGCATAGATTCAACAGCGTTTACCACTACGGTCCTTTTAATGATTAGTTTAGTAACGGTGGGATTGTAATGATTTTATTTAAAGCGGATAGGAAGTTTGAGCGGTTTGAGGATGTAACGCCTGAGATTTTACAAAATGAAGGAGTAAAGTTATTGCTTTGTGATTTAGACAATACTTTGAGGCTTCATTCAGAGAAAGAGCCAGCTAAGGAACTTGCGGAATGGATTGAGCTGGTAACAGGGGCTGGGGTGAAGATTGTGGTGATTTCTAATAATGGGAGGAAAAAGATGATGCAAGAATTTTGTCGCCCAATCAAGGTGCCTTGCGTTTGGTGGGCGAAAAAACCGATGTCGAAAAAACTGACCGAGGCGATGGATAAGTATGGTTTTTTGCCGGAGGAAACGGCAATGCTTGGTGATAGAGTTTTGACGGATGTTTTGGCAGCGAAATTTGCGGGAGTGAGAGCATGGAAAGTTGAGCCGAGAAAGGATGTAATATGAACTTACCAACTTTATTGACGATTGTGCGGATTATACTAGTTATACCGGTGATGATTTGTATCTTTATCAATTCGGCTCCAGCGCAAATTGCAACAATTATTTGTTTCATTGCTGCGAGTGTAACGGATTTTTTGGACGGGTGGCTTGCGAGGAAACGAAAAGAGGTGACTGATCTTGGAAAGTTTTTAGATCCGTTGGCGGATAAAATGCTAGTTAATTTAACGTTTTTAGCGTTTGTGGTATTAAATTTGATGCCAGTTTGGATGTTTGCGGTAATTCTCGTGCGCGATTTTGCAGTAGATGGGCTGAGGATGATGGCGGCGGGGCGCAAAGTAACGATTGCGGCTTCGATGTTTGGGAAGTTAAAAACATTAGTACAGATGATCACGATTGTGTTGATTTTGGTAAATGGAATGGTCGGGAATGAAGTTTTTGGAATCATTAATAATATATTATTATATATAGTCGTAATCTTGACAGTCATATCTGGGGTGGATTACCTTTATAAGGGACGAAAACTTGTGATATAATGGTACTATGTATCAAAAGTTTAGCGATTTTATTAGAGATAAAAAAAGAATTTGTATCATTCAAGCGGAGAATCCAGATGGGGACTCTTTAGGTAGCGCAACAGCACTTGACTATGCCTTAAAGGACCTAGAGGTTTCACTCTATTGCCCAGTCGATATGCCGAAATACTTATACTATTTTCAGGACGCGGGAAGAGTAACGAATGAATTTGATTTTAAAGCGGATGGATATATAATTGTTGATACGGCGGCAAAAATTCTTTTATCTAAGGTTCTGGACGATAATGCAATTTCTAACCGATTATTTGGTATGCCGGTGCTAGTAATTGATCATCACGAAACTGAGGATGATTTAGATTTTCCGCACGAAAAGATTATTGAAACGCGTCCCGCCTGTACGGAACTAATATATGATATTTTGAAAGAGTGTGGGATTGATGTGCCAGTTGAGTCGGCGGATGCAATTCTAATGGGGATAATGTCAGATACACTAGGGCTAACGTCAGCCTCTGTAACGGCGCATTCGTTTAATGTTTGTGCGGAGCTTTTGCAAATTGGTTCAAATATCGCTGAGCTTGAAGAAAAACGACGTGAATTTATGAAGAAATCGCCTAGAATTATGGACTACAAGGCGGATTTAATGAAACGTGTAGATTTTTCGTTGGACAATGCGCTGGCGACGGTACATATTCCATGGGATGAGATTGCGGAATTTTCTGACGAGTATAATCCAAATGTGTTAATTTTGGAGGAACTGAGGATGGTTGAAGGAGTGCGGGTTGCGGTAGCAATTAAAACATATCCGGATGGAAAAGTGACGGGAAAAATACGAACGATGGGGAATGCAAATATTGCAGAAAAAATTGCAGGTTATTTTGGCGGTGGCGGACATGAATATGCGGCGGGCTTTAGGACTTATGATACGAATTATGAAGAAGTGTTGGCCGATTTAGTAAGAATTGTGCCGGAGTTTTTGGCTGATTTACCCGAACCCGAAAGGAGAGTTTATGAATTTTAAACACGAAATTTTGGGTGCGCCGTTAGAACTGAAGAAAACTCATGATTTTTGTTTTTCAAAGGAACCTAGGCTCACTGTGGTTTTTATTCATGGTATTGCGAGCGATTCACAAACTTTTAATAATGCTTTAAAATATCTTGAAGGAACAAAATCTCTTGAAGATGTGAGGTTTGTGACATTTGATTTACTCGGCTCTGGGAAAAGCTACGAATCGGATGAGTTAAACTATGATTATCGCGACCAAATTTCGGCACTTCATAATTCGATTTTAAAATTAAAGTCTGAGACGCCGCTTGTGATAGTGGGACATTCAATGGGTACTTTAATTGCGACGAAGTACGCAGATACTTTTAAGAAAACGGTGAAAAAACTAATTCTAATTTCGCCACCAGTTTATCGTCCAGAAGATTTAGCAACGGCGGCCTTTATGGCAGAAATGGCAACGTTTAAGAAAATTGTAGCAGCAAAAGACAAAAAATACATTAATAATAAGGCGTTTGACGCGGAAGTTGATAAAATTATTTTGAATAAATACAATTATGGAAGACTGTTGAATTTGAAAACTCCTGCGACTTTAGTTTACAGCGAAGCGGATGAAATAATTGCCCCGTTCAATATTAAACGAGTAGTGAAAGAAAATTCAAAATATTTGACAGCAATTGCGACGATTGGAACACACCGAGTAGCGCGTGATAAATATAGTAAAATACCAGCATTGCTTGAGGAGGTTTTAAATGCTTAGATTATATAACACCGCAACTAAAAAGTTGGAAACTTTTAAACCGCTTGGCGAGGTAGTGAAAGTTTATACTTGTGGTCCGACGGTTTACAATTATCAGCATATTGGAAATTTCGCGGCACAGATTTATTGGGATTTACTGGTTAGGGCTTTGGAAGCAAATGGCCACAAAGTCAAGCGAGTACTTAATTTGACGGATGTTGGACATTTAGTATCAGATGGCGACGAGGGCGAAGATAAATTGGAGAAAGGGGCGAAGCGTGAAGGAAAAAGTGTTTGGGAAATTGCAGATTATTACATTGATGATTTTAAAGTTTGGTATCACGAATTAAATCTTTCAGAGCCGGATGTTTGGGCGCGAGCGACATCGTATGTCGATGCGGATATGGCGGCGGTCGATAAAATGACAGAGAGCGGCTATACTTATGAAACAGCTGATGGGATTTATTTTGATACAGCGAAATTTCCGGGATATGCGGATTTTGCAAAACTAGATCTTTCTGGTTTACAAGCGGGGGCAAGGGTGGCCTTTTCGGATGAGAAGCAAAATGCGGCAGATTTTGCGGTGTGGAAGTTTATCAAACCTGGAGAAAAGCATGCGATGCGATGGGAGTACTTGGGACGACCAGGGTACCCTGGATGGCACCTTGAGTGTTCGACGATTATTCATGAAGAACTTGGTGAGCCGATTGATATTCATACTGGCGGGATTGACCATATTCCGGTACATCACACAAATGAGATTGCGCAAAGTTATGCGATTTCAGGACAAAATTTAGCGAAATATTGGCTACATTGTAATTTCATCACGATTGATGGCGAAAAAATTTCAAAATCGCTAGGTAATGTTTATTTAATTTCCGATCTAAAACGACGAGGTTTTTCGGCGATGGATTATAAAATGTGGGTACTTTCGGGGAGCTATCAAGGTGAGAGAAATTTTACGTTTGAATCGCTTGAAGGGGCACATAATCGGTTGTTGAATTGGCGAGCTAGACTTGCGGAATGTTATCAAAAAGAAACTACTAAGTCTAGTGATGTGTTCCAAAAGATTTTAGATGCTGTGTCAGATAATTTGAATTCAGCGGTGGCGTTTAAAGTCATTGATGAAAATGATTTAACGCTCGATGATTGGAAGAAAGTGGATAAATTATTTGGGCTGAAATTAATCGATACAACGCCCGATGCATCTGAGAGCGTTTACGCCTTAATCCACGAAAGAGACGAGGCGAGAGTAAATAAGGATTATAAGCGAAGTGATGAGATTAGAAATAAGTTGCTAGAAATGGGAATTGGGCTTAATGATACGCCGGACGGCGCAATTTGGTATTATGTTGCTTAATGATAGTAACGTTTCAGAAATTCGGTTTTATAAGAGGAGAAGGTGTCATTTAAAATTGCCTCACGAATATTGTCGACAGTTTTAACGACGAAATGTTCGTTATGAATACTTGCGAGAACTTTGGCCGTTATTTCATCAACTTTGAAAAGATGGTGCAGATAGGCTTTGTTGTAATTTTTACAACATTCGCAGTCACATTCTGGCATTAGTGGGGTAAAATCGTGTTTAAATTTTGCGTTTTTAATATTAATGCGACCATCCAAAGTATAGAGTGAGCCGTTTCTCGCCATCCGAGTTGGACCAACGCAGTCAAAAGTGTCACAGCCAAATTCCGCCCCGACAAATAAATCAATCGGTTCTTCGCCCATACCAAGTAAGTGCCGCGGTTTGTTTTCTGGTAAAATGCCATTGACAGTTTGTAGCATTTCTGCCATGCCTTCTGCAGTAAAAACGCCACCAATGCCAAAACCGTCCGGGTCAATATCCTTACAGAATTGAGCGGAAGTTGCTCGCAAATCTAGAAAAGTACCGCCCTGGACAACCGCGTAGAGATATTGTTCTATTTTCGCGTTTTCCCTGAGGCGCTTATGTTCAGCAATGCAACGTGAAAGCCAGCGGTGAGTCTGCTCCATCGCTTTTTTCATATCATCGTAGTTTTCGGATTTTGCGAGATGGTCAAAAGCCATATGGATATCGGAACCAATTTCCCACTGAGCCTGCATTGAGGTTTCTGGGGTGATTTCAAAATTTGCGCCGTCAATGTGGGATTTAAATTTTACACCATTTTCAGTAATTTTCACATTCGGTAGAGAAAAGATTTGAAAACCACCACTGTCGGTAAAAGTGGGCTTGTGCCAACCGCAGAAATCGGCAAGTCCACCAGCCTCCTTAATAAGTGCGGTGCCTGGGCGCAGAATGAGATGGTAGGTATTCGAAAGAATCGCTTGAGAACCGAGATCGTTCATTTCTTTGACAGTAAGCGCTTTTACTGCTGCACGTGTGGCGGCACCAACGAAGGCTGGGGTTTTAATATCACCATGCGGAGTATGAATGATGCCAACTCTTGATAAACCTTGTGACTTAATGATATCAAACTTTAGCATATAAACATTGAATCTCCGTAACTTAAAAAATTATATTTTGTTTCGACACAATGATTATAGGCTTGGTGTAGATTATCCCATCCGGCGAATGCGGCAGCAAGCATTAGTACGGTAGATTTTGGCGCGTGAAAATTCGTAATCAAACCGTCTATCAGTTGAAAATCAAAGCCAGGATAGATAAAGATATCGTCTTCGCCTTCTGTTTTACCGGTTTTGGCGTAGTATTCTAGTGTACGAGCGACCGTCGTACCAAGGGCAATAATTCTAGGGTGAGGATTTTGACTTGAAGATTTAGCATGATTAATTGCAGATATTGTGTCATCCGGGATATGAAACCACTCAGAATGCATTTTATGATCTTCAACACTATCGGTACGAATGGGGAGAAAAGTGCCAAGACCGACATGAAGTGTTAAATATTTAATGATTACACCTTTTTGTTTGAGCTTTTTCATGAGTGCTTCCGTCATGTTGAGGCTGGCGGTCGGGGCAGCCGCAGAGCCCATGTGGGTTGCCCAGACGGTTTGATAGCGCTTGATGTCGTCAGAATCAGCATCGCGGTGAAGATAAGGCGGCAGAGGAACGGAACCGAATTTTTCGGCAAGAACATCGAGCGGAGTTTCTGATTCGACTTCTGCGATGCCGCCATCCAGGATTTTTTTAATCTTGATTTTCTCGATATTAATCATTAATTCGTCGCCGACATGAAGTTTGCCACGATACATAACATGTTGCGGTTCGTTGCCATGTTTTTCCAAGACTACAAGTTCGCGTTTTCGCCCGTCACTAAGGTGGCAAAAAAGTCTTGAGCGCATCACACGCGTATCATTTAAAATCAACACATCGCCAGCATTAAGGTATTCATCGAGTTGACGGTAGAAAGAATCGTGGAATTCGCCAGTTCGGCGGTTTAAAACTAAAAGCCGAGATGAGCCGCGCTCTTCTGGCGGATACTTGGCAATTCTTTCTTCTGGTAAATCATAATTAAAGCTAGAAACAAGCATATAATATATTATAACATTTTTTGGTAAATTTTTAAAGTCATGTTTTTTGGCAAATAAAATAATTTCGTGATACAATATAAAGAACAGGAGGTTTATGACAAAAACGATTGAAACTGATCTTAGAACATTTATGAAGTTTTGGTTGGTGCCACTAGTAATTATTGGGTTTTTGTTTGTACTGTATAAAGCAAAAACCGGTTTAATTATTGTGGGTCTTTCGATTTTTCTAACGCTGGCTTTGAAACCGCTAGTCAGGAAAGTCAATAATTTCTTTATTAAACATTTTGGGACAGAAAAAAAGCATCAAACGACTTCTGCGGTTTTAGCGTATTTAATCGTAGTTTTAGCGATTGGCGGGATTGTAGCAGTCGTGGGGCCTGTGGTTGTAAATGAAACATCAAAATTTATTCAAAACTTCCCGGAAACTTTTGAAACTACTTTTGGCGGATGGGAAGGAATTAATGAATTTGGGCGAAGAATTGGCATTAATGATTTACACGCAGAAATCAGCAATTCAATTTCCTCGTTATCCAACGATCTGCTGGGCCTGCTCAGCAATAATCTAGTTTCAAGCGTAAGTGGAATTGCGGACGTGATGATGAAAGTAGTATTAATTTTAGTTTTGACGCTTTTGTTCCTACTCGAAGGGCCGGATCTTATGGATTCGTTTTGGAAAGCAATTGGCTCTGATGAAGCCGATAAGAAACCGATCGCGGTAGCAAAACGCGTAGTGACCCGGATGGCGGATGTTGTTTCAACTTACGTTTCGCGTCAAGTTTTCGTAGCGATTATTGACGGTTGTGCGTCAGCGCTAATGGTATTTATTATCTCGCTATTTACCAATGTCCCTTCTTCAATTGCGATTCCAATGGGGATGATTACAATGCTGTTTTATTTAATCCCGATGTTCGGACAATTCATCGGCGGAACTTTAGTGACTATACTATTGATTTTTTCCAGCCCTCTCGCTGGCGTGATATTTGCTGTAATATATATTATATATGCACAAGTTGAAAATAATGTCATCGCACCAAAAATTCAAGGGAATGCCTTGAAACTTCCAGCGGTCTTTATCTTAGTTGCGATTGTGATCGGGATGTATATGTTTGGCCTACTTGGGGCGATTGTGGCTGTGCCAATTGCTGGATGCATTCGGGTTCTGATGGACGAATACCCAAACATTAAAGCGGCTCGACGCTAAATAGATTGGGGCTTAGATGCGGAACATGGCGGATAGTCGATGGAGTAGAGTGAAGCGTCCGTTTTTGATTGGTATTTTTATACTTCTAAATGTTGCGGTGATTATAGCGACAGCGGTCAGTGAGTTCGGCAATTCAAGGAATGCGGCGGAGCTTTCGGAAATAAAAATTAATTGGTGGCTATTGATTCCGGCGGCGTTATGCTTTATTCTGGCAACTTTTTTTAATGTTTATAAATACGTCGTTATGATGCGCTGTGCATATTCAAAAAACGAAGTGCTAGAGACAAAGGAAATTTGGCGTATGGCATGGCAAGTAGTAATGTTGGGGAAATACTACGACAACATTACGCCGGCGGCAATTGGTGGGCAACCGTTTCAAATACTATATATGCGAAAGCATAGCAAACTTTCGCATGGATATACTACTTCTATTCCTTTCGTCGGAATGATTGCTGGGCAAATTGCATTTTTGATTTTAGCAGCTTTCTGCTTTACGTTTGGTGGAGTTTTCAAGGAGAATCCGGCGTTAGTTGTGACAGCGCTATTTGGGTTATTGTTTTATGCGTTTTGGCCAGCAATGGTTGCTGGGGTAAGTTTTTGGCCAAAACCAACAACGCGTTTTTTACAATTTGTAACAAAGGTTCTAGCAAGGTTAAGAATTGTAAAAAATCGTAACATGGCGTTAAAGAAGGTTGAGACGGAGATTGCGGAATATGCTGATGCGATTAAAATGATTATGAAAACGCGTGGTTTATTTTTGAGAACAATCATATTGGCTTTTTTGTTCCAGCTATTGACGAGTATTATCCCTTTCTTTGTTTTGAAAGCTTTTGGGGGCGATATGGATTTTTTACTTTGTCTTTCTACGACAGTTGCAGTCACTAGCGCAGTTTATTTTGTACCAACACCGGGAAATTCCGTTGCGGCGGAAGGAACATTCTTCGCAGTATTTTCGTCACTTTCAACTGGATATATTTTCTGGGCGATGTTATTCTGGCGATTCTTCTCGTATTATATATATATTATCATAGGGCCATTGATTTATCTAAGAAGGAAGTTGGAAAATAAAAGAAGAAATAGGGTATAATTATATATATGTTTAAATTAATGAAGTTTTTGAAACCGTATTGGTGGCAAGTGTTGATTCTAGTCGCGGCGACTGGTGGTCAGGTTTATGCAACATTACAATTGCCGGCACTGATGGCAGATATAATTAATAATGGAATCGCCGAACAAAATATTGATAGAGTTTGGCAAGACGGTGGAATCATGTTAATCCTGGCGATTCTCTCGGCAGCTATGGCGTTCGTTGCAAGTTATTTTTCGGCAAAAATCGGGGCATATCTTTCGCGGGATTTAAGAGCGGCGATGTTTCAAAAAGTTTTAAACTTCAATATGGTTGATTTAAAAATGTACAGTACGGCAAGTTTAATTACGAGAACAACAAATGACGTAAACCAGATTCAAATGATTATAACAATGATTTTGTCGTTACTTTTGAGGGCTCCGCTATTCTGCGTGTTCGGTCTGATTATGGCGATACGAACAGCGCCAGAGATGAGCTGGATTATTGTAGTCGGAATAACCGCAGTCGTAATTTCGGTCGCGATAATTATGATAATTGTGGCGCCGAAATTTCGTTTATTCCAAAAGTTAGTCGATAAAGTAACATTGATTACACGCGAAAACTTAACTGGGTTAAAAGTCGTGCGGGCATTTAACAATGAAAAAGTTGAACGAAGTAAGTTTGTTGAAACTAATGATGAACTAACAAAACTTCTGATTTTTGTGGACAGGATAATTGAATTTTTAAATCCTTTGATTAATATAATTTTTAACGGGACGACGTTGCTTTGCTCATGGGTTGGGTTGTCGCTGCTCAAACAGGACTTTTCGTATCTTGGCAATATGACTGCGTTTGCAGAATACGTAACTTATGTGATGATGTCGTTCTTGATGCTTTCTATGTTCTTTATTATGGTGCCACGCGCAAATGTATCTGCGGCTAGAATAAATGAGGTACTTGCTACGAAAGAAAAAATACATTGGCCGGAAAAAACTCGTGGCGTACCAGATAAAAAGGCTTCGGTAGAGTTCCGGAAAGTAGATTTTTCATATCCGGATGCGGCAGAAAAAGTATTAGATAATATTTCCTTTAAAGCGGAAGCTGGTAAGACGACGGCATTTATCGGTTCGACTGGCTCCGGAAAATCGACGCTGATTAATTTGGTACCGAGGTTTTATGAAGCGACGAGTGGGGAGATACTAATTGATGGATTAGATATTCACAATTATTCTAAGACTGATTTAATGAGTCGTATTGGGTTGGTGCCGCAACGGGGATTATTATTTTCGGGAACAGTGGCGTCGAATATTAAATTTGGAGCGCCGAATGCGACTGATGAACAGATAAAAAAAGCGGCGGAGATTGCTCAGGCGGATAGTTTTATCATGAAATTACCAGGCGGCTACAATGCACATATTTCGCAGGGCGGAACAAACGTTTCTGGTGGCCAAAAACAGCGACTCTCTATTGCGAGGGCAATCTGTAAGAATCCAGATATTTTCGTATTTGACGATGCTTTTTCGGCACTTGATATGAAAACGGATATGCGGCTCAGGAAGGCGCTGGTGCCAATTGTAGAGAATGCAGTCGTATTAATTGTTGCGCAAAGGGTTTCGACGATTAAGGATGCGGATCAGATTGTGGTGCTCGATAACGGGAGGATGGTAGGAAAGGGCACCCACGCAGAGTTATTGAAAAAATGTAGTGTTTACCAGGCGATTGTTAAATCTCAGCTTTCAGATGAGGAGTATAGAAAGGAGTTAAATGGGACCAGGTCATAGCCATGGCGGGGCACACGCTAAGGTAAAAAACACCAAACGCGCTGCGAAAGAATTTTTACACTCGATTAAACCTTATGGATGGCCGATTGGTTTGTCAGTTTTACTATCTGTGGGGTCGGCAGTGGTTGGACTTTTTGTGCCGAAGTTACTTGGCGATATGACTAATATCGCCGTAAATACATATCCAGATATGGACTGGGGGGCAATTTCAGGAAAAGCCATTACGGTTTTGATTCTTTTCTTAGTTTCGGCGGCTTTACAATACGCACAGGCCTTTGTACTCGCTGTGGTGTCCGCTAATTATACAAAGGATTTGCGCGAAAAAATAATTGCGAAGATTATGCGCCTACCCATCTCGTATTTTGATAAACATAAATATGGCGATACGCTTTCCAGGATGACAAACGATGTGGATGTTTTAACGACGTCGATGTCACAGGAGATTGCGGATGTTTCGTTAAGTTTAACGATTTTAATTGGCGTGATGATTATGATGCTGTCGATTTCTGTGCCTCTATCCTTAGTGTCTTTCATAGTGGTGCCACTATCGGTTGTAGTGGTAGGGTTTATTACAAATTTCGCTCAAAAGTATTTCCGCGAACAACAAGCCACGCTTGGAGCATTAAATAGTAAAATCGAAGAAGATTATGCGGGGCAAGTAATTATTAAATCAAATTCTTACGAACCGTTTGCGACGTTAAGTTTTGATGAAACAAACGCAAAACTCGCTAAGGCGGCAACACGAGCGCAAGTATTCTCGTCATTGTCGTTTCCTGTGACGCACGTTTTTACAAATTTGGGATATATTGCAATTTGTATTCTTGGTGGAGTTTTCGTAATTGAGGGGCAGGTAACGATTGGTAGCATTCAGGCATTTATCCAATATGTATCGAGATTTAACCGTCCAATTACTGAAATCGCTTCGACTACCGCCACGATACAAGCGCTGCTTGCGGCGAGTGAACGGATTTTTGAGTTTTTGAGCGAGACCGAGGAAGAGCCAGATGCTTCGCCGGCGCTGACGGTCGAGAAAGTGAAGGGGGAAGTTGAGTTTCATGATGTATGTTTTAGCTATGACGGAAAAACACCGATAATCAAAAACTTTTCAGTAAAAGTAAAACCTGGGACAAATGTCGCAATTGTGGGGCCAACTGGAGCTGGCAAGACGACGATTATTAATCTTTTGATGCGCTTTTACGAACCTAGCTCGGGTTATATCACTATCGACGGGGTACCAATTCGAGAAATGAAACGGTCAGACGTGAGGAGGATGTTCGGGATGGTGCTTCAAGATACTTGGTTGTTTTCTGGGACGATTGAAGAAAATTTGCGTTATGGACGCAAAGACGCAACGCTGGACGAAATTAAAGCCGCCGCAAAATCCAGCAACGTTGAACACGTCATTGAAGCTTTGCCGCGTGGATACAAAACAGAAATTTCCGAAGACTCGGATAATATTTCTGCCGGCGAAAAACAGTTGATTACGATTGCGCGGGCAATGACAGCAAACCCACCAATGATGATTCTAGACGAAGCAACCTCCAACGTCGATACGAGAACTGAACAGCTGATTCAAGATTCGCTGGAGACCTTAACTGACGGGCGAACCTCCTTCGTGATTGCACATCGCCTATCAACAATTAGAAACTCTGATTTGATTTTAGTGATGCGGGATGGTAAAATTGTCGAGCAAGGAAATCACGATACGCTTTTGAAAGAGAATGGGTTTTATGCCGAGCTTTACAACTCGCAGTTCGCAGAAAATTGAGTTAGCCTATTGAATTTTAGTCGTTTCTTGTGAGTCTAAAGAATGCAATAGACTATTAAAGACTTCGTCGATTGTACCGGAAGCGTCAATCGGGTTGATATGATATTCTTTGGCAACCTTGAGATATGCGGCGTTAAGTTTGGCCTGAAAATCGTTTCCTTTTGATTTAAAAACTTCACCTTTGCGATCCCAGTTCTTGTCAGTCTGAGCATTAAGACGCTTCACTTGTTCTTTTTCGTCAATAGTTAGAAAAACAATCTTGTCTGGGTGAAAATACAATTCTGGCATAACGAGTTTATGAAGCCTGATGATGAGAGATTTACTTACGCCGCCTAAATAACCTTCGTAGATTAGAGTTGAAAACCAATAGCGCGTAGTAATTACCACCCCGCCTTCTTTTAAGACTGGTTCAGCAATCTTGCGCCATTGTTCGTAACGATTAACAAGATATAGCAAAACGCGAGTGCGATGATCAATATCTTGTTTGGTGCCATAAGTCAACTTGGCAATCCCTGCGATAAATTTATCTTCACTTGCAGTACCAGATTCGGCATAATAAACGACTTTTTTTCCTAGTTTCTTATAATAATCGACGAGTTTTTGAGCTTGGGTATCTTTTCCGGTGCCATCCTGGCCTTCGATTACGATATACATTCTGAATCTCCTTTGGTATAATTATAGCATATGGACGAGAGTTGGAAGCCGTTTTTGAAAAATGAGTTTGAAAAACCTTATTTTAAGGAACTTGCGGCGTTTCTACACGAAGAATATGCGCATAAAACCATTTATCCGCCTAAAGGATTAGTTTTTTCGGCTTTTACAACGAATTTGAACGATGTGAAGGTGGTAATTTTAGGGCAAGACCCTTATCATACGCCAGGTGCGGCTGAGGGGCTAGCGTTCTCTGTACCCCAAAATCAACCGATTCCACCGTCGCTTGTGAATATCTACAAGGAAATTGATGCAGATATTGGAAAGCATCGGTGCAAAACCGGGAGTCTGCGTGCTTGGCAGAGACAGGGGGTATTGCTACTTAATACTGTTTTGACAGTTGAAGCACATCGTGCGGCTTCGCATCGTGGGAAAGGGTGGGAAACTTTTACGACGGCAACAATTTCATATCTTAACAAAGAAAGGCCGCACCTAGTATTTATTTTGTGGGGTCGTGATGCGCGTAGCAAGAAAAGTTTAATCGACTCGTCACGTCATTTGATTTTAGAGTCAGCACATCCATCGCCATTATCAGCGTATCATGGTTTTTTCGGTAATCATCATTTTTCACGAACAAATGAATTTTTATCCGCGCATGGAATGAAAGAAATTGAGTGGTAGGGTTATAGCCATTTTACCAATCTTCGATATTCCGGAGAGTTTTCGTCGTAAGTGCTAAGAATATCCTCGATGTAGGTTTTGCTATTTGTCAAATTTAAGGTTTCCACATCTGGCATAGAGGAGAGTAATCGAATGATTGCCTCATCAGTATCAAGATTAGTCATTGAATTTGTTGGGTCGGTGAAATGAGAATGAACACGCAGTTCTTCGTAAACAAAACGTTTAATACCGGCTTGTAAGCAGTATTTTAGGCAATTGTCACAAGTCGCGGTTTTATTGTAAACCGTACAACCAGTAAGATCGCGTCGGGCAAAAATCAAGGCGTTCATTTCAGAATGGGTAGCGAAAAAATATTTCATAGGACGTTCCGAAAGAGTCAATTTCGATTCGTCAGCGCCTTGAACTAAACCATTATAGCCTAGTGACACGACGCGCTTATTTGCATCCACAATGACGCAGCCCATTTTGGACGATGGGTCTTTGCTTTTTAGCGCAACCGTTTCGGCGATTTTCATGAAATATTTGTCCCATTCAAGTTGTTTTTCATTCATAATACCCCTATTATAGCACGAAAAATGGGTGGGGGGTTGATTTTTTCCAGCAGTTGTGACTATAATATTCCATCTTAATAAATGGAGGAAAAATGCGCAAAAAAGTGCAAGAGAAAATTACATTAAAAATTAATGCGCGGCTAAGAAAAGTAAAATATTCCGTAGCAATTTGCGTGATGATACTAGCTGGTAGTTATATTAATGCGCCCGTCATGGCGAGAGAGTGTCCGGAACTGATGATTGTGTTCGCGCGGGGGAGCGGAGCAGAAAAAGACACGAACGATAATTACATTACCTTTCGCGAGGCAATTGAATCAAAAATTGGCGAGTGGGGAATTACACACGAATATTTAGACTTAGATTACGAGGCGAAGGGAATTGGCGTTGACAATATCTGGACATTAGTAGGGGCGTTTTTCGGGGCGGGAGATGCCTACGATTTTGGGAGGAGTGTGGATGAGGGAGTCGATAAGCTGGTAAATCTCGTAAAAAACTGTCCAACGACGAAATTTGTGTTAGGCGGTTATTCGCAAGGAGCGATGGTGGTATCACGGGGAATTCATAGTATCCCGGTAGAACAAGTGATTTACGCGGCAACTTTTGGCGATCCAAAAATTTATTTGCCGGAAGGAAAAGCCTGGTTCTCGTATTCAATGATTGAAGCTATTACTGGTTCGCAGAAAAATGTATTTAGAACAGGGACGGTACCAGTCGCATGTAAGGGGGAAAACCTATCGGAATATCGGATGTATGTGCCGGATTGTTACGCTTACGAGGGGATGCTTGGCTCGTATCGGCCATATCAACCGGTAGGATACGAAGGAAAACTCGGCACTTGGTGTAATAAATATGATATGTTTTGTTCGTCGTATTTATCAGCGAGTAGCCACACGGCTTATGTGGCGGACGGACTATATGAGGATGCGTCAAAAGTGATTGCCAAGAAAATTGCGGAAGGATTTGGGATTGAGGATGGCTATGTATCGCTCCACGATACGGCATTTTTGATTGATTCAACAGATTCAATGGGGTCGATGATCGAAAGATATACGGCTGAGGCGACGAACCTGGCGGAAGAGACGCTGAAAAATGGGGGTCGGGTAGCACTTTATGATTTTCGAGATTATTTATTCGACGGGGAATATAGTTTAACTAAGAGATGTGAGTTTGGCTGTACGCTTGAGGAATTTAAAGCGGGGCTAGCGGCGATTGAAACAGATGGGGGAGGCGACGACCCGGAGTCAATCCTTGGAGCATCGTTTGCGGCAATGAAGGAACTAAACTGGCAATATGGAGCGACGAAATCTTTGATAATTTTAACAGATAACGGTTTTCACGACCCAGACTACGATGGGCGTGGGACGCGACTTGTTGATGTTGTAAAACTGAGTAAAGAAATTGACCCGGTGAATATATATGTAGTAACACGAGAAGAAAAGCTGGCGGATTATGAAGAAATTACTGCGGCGACTGGCGGACGAGTCGTAACGAGGACGAGCGAACTTAGCGAACTGACAGAGTTGATTATGGCAAAGGTGGACGCGCTTCCGAGAGTCGAGGAAGAAGACGGCGAGGAGGTAGCTGAGGGTGTATTACCCGCAATTCAGCTAACCGGAGTCGATGATGCAGGGTCAGAAGTCAAGATGCGGTTTTTGGCGGATGCGAAAAAAGTGGGCGTGGTAGTCAATGAAGCGTTTTTAGGGATGACTGATGATATTGACGAGATAACGGTTACTGGACTTGACAGGAGTATAATGAATACAATCAGTTTGGTACCGTTTTCAGAAACAAGACGTGGGGAGATGGTTAGCATCCCGCTCGAAGTTTTAACGGAGAGCGAGTTTGAAAATGTTGAGAAAAAAATAATCCCACGAGCGCCGGATACGGGAAGAAAAGGATAGTTTAGCGGTTGTTGGCTTTATTTTGCGGCGGTCAAATGCCAATGATCACCATATTCACATTTGTAAACCGCGAGATTTGAAGCCATATGATGATCGTATGCCGCAACAGAAGCGGCGAGTTCGGCCTCTTCGCGAGTTTTGAAACAAATTTTATGAGCATCACCAACCCAGCAACGCTCTGGTTCGTAATGCAAATTAGGGTTTTGGTGTTTGTTTCGTGCCATATCCTTCCATTATATCACAGATTTGGTTTTTTGTCAAGGTTTGACTAGGCTAATGGCGCCTCGCTTTTTTCCATTCTCCGTATTGCAATAGATAAATGGCATAAAAGTAGTCGCCTAGCAGTTGCCTTTTTATGGTTTTAATGCTATAATTACCATTATGGCTTTAAATAAAGATATGATTAGGAACGTAGCAATTATCGCACACGTTGACCATGGAAAAACGACGCTTGTGGATGGGCTTTTGAAGCAGTCGCATACTTTTCGCGACAACCAAGCTGAAATGCAGCAGACGCTGATTATGGATTCGATGGACCAGGAGCATGAACGTGGGATTACGATTACTGCGAAACAGACTTGCGTTTATTATAATGGCTACAAAATCAACATCATTGACACACCGGGGCACGCAGACTTTTCTGGAGAGGTTGAACGGACACTCAATATGGCGGATGGGGTGCTTTTGATTGTTGACGCTCAGGAAGGCCCGATGCCACAAACGAAGTTTGTGCTATCTAAGGCGCTTGACTTGGGATTAAAACCAGTCGTCGTGATTAATAAAATTGATAAACCGGCAGCTCGCATTGAGGAAGTGTTGGGCGAAATTGAAAGTTTATTTTTGGAGCTTGCAACTGACGAATCGCAGCTGAATTATCCGGTTTATTATGCAATTGCGCGCGAGGGCAAAGCCGGCAAAACGACCGAGCTTGATGATGATTTGCATGTAATTTTTGAAGCAATTATTAATGACATTCCTGCGCCGGATGTTGATAGCGATTCGGATAGTGCGCAGCTTCTTGTGGCAGCACTGGCGTCGGATAATTATCTTGGCAAGTATTGTATCGGGAAGATTTTCCGCGGAAAACTCAAAAAGGGGCAAACGGTTTCTATTTTACGGGTAGAGAATGCTTCCCATGAAGGATCTTTCGCGACAACGGGAGCGAACGAAAGCGACGAGTCTCGTAACGACGGGCGTGAGGAGCGGGGCGCGAATGGAAGCATTATTTCGAAGCAAAAAGGAAAAATTGAGAATTTGTTTGTTTATAAAGGTCTTGGGCGCGAAGAAGTAACCGAAGCAATTGCGGGAGATATTGTGGCAATTGCAGGGATTCACGAAGCCAATATCGGCGACACTATCGCAACCGGCGAGAATCCAGAGGCTTTACCAACTATCGAGCTTGAACCGCCAACGCTTTCAATTTACATTGGGCCAAACACATCACCGCTTAAGGGCAAAGAAGGCGAATTTACGACTTCACGTCAAATCGCGGAACGGCTGGAAAAGGAACTTGAAACTAACATTGCGCTAAAAATTGAGCCAGATGGACTGGGCTACAAGGTGTCAGGTCGTGGAGAATTGCATCTTTCGGTCCTAATCGAAACGATGCGCCGAGAAGGCTATGAACTTGAGGCGGGTCGTCCGGAAGTGGTTTATCGCGAGATTGACGGTATTAAGTCTGAGCCGATTGAATCTTTGACGCTCGAAGTTTCGCCAGAGTTTGTGGGGGCGGTAAGCCAAGAACTAGGCATTCGTAAAGCTGAACTGAAAACTCAAGAGTTAACTTCGTCTGGTTCAACTAGGTTTGTTTATGAGATATCGACCGCAGCTTTAATTGGATTAAGAAATAATTTACTGACTGCCACTAAGGGAACGGTAATTATGTCATCTTTGCCGTCCGGCTATCGTCCGGTGGAAGGAAAGTATCGCCCAGAGCGAAACGGAGCGTTAATCGCTTCGGAGTCTGGGGTTTCTACAGCCTACGCACTAGATTCGGCACAGGCGCGCGGTATATTATATATACCACCGCAAGTACCGGTTTATCAAGGGATGATAGTGGGATTATCTAATAAGAAGGACGACCTTGATATTAACATTTGTCGCGAAAAACAATTAACCAATATGCGGACGCACGCTTCGGATGGGGCGATTCAGTTAACGCCTTATACGCAACTTTCGCTTGAACAATGTTTGGACTTTTTGCTTGACGATGAACTACTAGAAGTAACGCCGAAATCGCTACGGCTGCGTAAGCGTCAGCTTGACCCAATCAAACGCAAACGGGAAAACCGTTCTTAATCCTTTGCTAGCCTCGTTTGGAATTGCCCATTATGCTATAATATAGGTATGTCGTATTTAGTTGATACTCATTGTCATTTGCAAGATAGACAGTTTTTTAGCGCGGATGAAGCAGAGGAAATGCTCCGCCATGCACACGAAAATGGCGTGGAAAAGATTATTTGTATTGGCACTGATCCATTAGATTCTTTGGTGGCGCGGGATTTTGCGGCAACACATGAAGGAGTTTATTGGACTTATGGCGTACATCCAGAAGAATGGATGAAAAATAATAGCAAGTTTTCGCGTGATGAAAAGTTGGTAGCGATTGGAGAAGTGGGGCTGGATTATCATACCGATGGGTACGAACGCGAAGCACAAATTAAACTGTTCGAAGAAATGTTACAACTTGCGTCCGATAATCATTTGCCAGTTTCGTTTCACGTACGGGAGGCTTATTCGGATTTTTTTGCAATAGTAAAGAATTTTCCAGATGTACGCGGAGTGGTGCATTGTTTTACTGATAGTAAGAAGAATATGAAGCGGATTTTGAACGAAACAGATTTCTATGTGGGGATGAATGGGATAATGACTTATTCAACATTGGCCCTGCCGCCGCTTGAAAGAGTATTACTTGAAACAGATGCACCTTTTCTTGCACCGGTACCTTTTCGCGGGGAGAAAAATGAGCCGGCTTTCATCTATAATATCGCCGAGTGGGCAAGCACACAATATGGCAAGAGTTTTGAGCTTGTCCAACATGAAACGACGAAAAATGCCGAAAATTTATTTCGGTTTGGCGAAAATTGAATTATTTGAAAATAAGTGCGGACCTAGTCGTCTTGTCAAAGAAAGTTGATTTTGATAAAATGAATTTATGGAAGATGACAACAAGTTAGGGGAAGATAATCCAGCCACGAACGACAAAAAGTTAGACGAAGATAAAAAACTCGAAGAGGCTAGCCGGGCAGTTCGTGAGGAAGCAAAGAAAGATAAAAATCCTAGAGGAAATAAGAGAAAACGCGTTGGTGGTTCTCGACGGTCTGGGGTTATTGTGTTTTGTCTGGGAATTTTAGTGCTGATTGGCGGGTTGGTTTTTATGATTTTCCAGCTAACAGCCAAACCGGCCGTTAGGGACGCAGAATATTTGGTGAAAGTTGGCGCATGGGAACGCGAAGATGCGCCTGGTGTGATTTGGAATTTTACGGAAGTAGGAAAGGGAAGATTAACCACAAATTCGCATCAAAACGATTACGATTTTCTGTGGGCGATTTCTGGGGATAAGTTGGAGATTGAGACTGATTGGCTTTATACCTTAGATAATAGTTACACTTACGTTTTAGATCAAGAAAATAACTTACTAATTTTAGACGATAAGGTCAAGTTCCGTCCCGCAAGTAGCGTTGATGCCGAGATTACTGAGGACAACTAGTTCGTCATCCGTAATCATATGTGTAGCATGAAGTTCGGCGCCTTTCATTTTGTCAAGCGTGGTTAGGAGTTTTTTGACGACTGGGTTGGTAGTTGAACAAATCGAGAGCGCGATTAAAACTTCGCCAAGGTGGAGATGAGTTTCTTTAAAGTTCGAGGTACGATTTTTAATTTCCAAGATTGGTTTTAGTATCGAAGGGGCAATTAGATCAACCTCGTCAGGAATATGACCAAGCGTTTTTAGAGCGTTAAGAAAAGTACTCGAAACTGGGGACAAAATATCATTTTTGCGCCCAACCACAATTTTTTTACCGATTTGGATGGCGGCAGAAGGGCAGCCAGAGGCTTCACGTTTTTCTTCGGCATAAAGCGTAACAATGCGATCGTTTTCACTAATGTTTAATTCATTCATTAGCATTTTGATGCGTTCTGGAACGATTTTCTCGGTTGCACCTTTCTTAACATCGGCAAGAGCACGATAATAACGCCTAATTATTTCGTCTTTCGCGGCTTTTTGAACCGCTTTGTCGTCAGTAATACACTCGCCAATTACATTGACGCCCATATCGGTAGGCGAGTAATAAACATCCTCTCCTGTAATGCGATGCAATATTTCCTTCAGAACAGGAAACGTCTCAAGATCACGATTGTAGTTTACTGCGGTTTGACCATATTTTTCGAGATGAAAGTGATCAACCATATTAATATCGCCGAGATCAGCGGTGGCCGCTTCATAGGCGACATTGACTGGATGTTTGAGCGGCAAAGACCAAACTGGGAAAGTCTCAAACTTAGCATAACCTGCGCTAGTGCCGTTTTTGTATTCGTGGTAGAGTTGGCTAAGTGCCGTAGCGAGTTTGCCCGAACAGGGACCTGGCGCTGAAACGACCACGAGTGGTTTGGTGGTTTTAATAAATGGATTAGCGCCATAGCCTTCATCGCTCACAATCGTATCAACATCGGTTGGGTAGCCTTTAGTGAAGGTATGAAAATAAACCGCAACATGATAATCTTTTAATTTCTCGGCAAAATCGGCAGCTTTTTTCTGACCATTATATAGTGTAATTACGACGGAGCTAACGTAAATACCTTTACTGCGTAAAAATTCAATTAATCTTAAAACTTCGGTTTCGTAAGAAATCATATGGTCAGCACGAATTTTGGAGGTTTCGATAGCGTTAGCATTAATGCAGAGGATGACCTCGGCGTCGTCCTTAAGTTCTTGAAGCAGCCTAATTTTAAGGTCAGGTAAAAAGCCCGGAAGAGTACGGGCTGCGTGTTGATCATCGATGAGTTTGCCGCCAAATTCGAGGTATAGTTTGTCGAACATGGCGATGCGCTTCATAATATTTTTCTTTTGAATTTTTAAGTATTTTTCCGCATCGAAACATTTTTTCATTTTTTTACCTCCGGATTTCTTAATAATAACTTTAACCATTATAACACAAAATAGTGCTTATGTATTAAAAAGTGTTGTAATTTTTACAACAAAATGGCGGTTTTTTGACGTTTTTGTTGTATTTTTTACAACATTTTAGGCGATGATGCCGCCACCGAGGCAAATTTCACCGTCGTAGAAAACGGCGGATTGACCGGGAGCAGGGCGCTTAATTTCGTGTTCAAAATGTAGGGTTTTCCCATCAAAAACGGCTGGGATTAGCGGTGCGCGATGACGCAAACGAACCATCATTTTCTGCACGGGTCCTGCCGTGCGGATAATAACATCTTTCAATCTGAGTTTCTTGGTCCAGATAGCAGAGTGGTTGAGATTTTTGGAAACGTAAATGATATTATTTTCTAAATCTTTTTTGACGACATAATACGGTAAACCATCGTTTACCTCGCCTTTTTTACCGTTTAAGTAAAGCCCATGACGCTGACCGATGGTATAAAAAACCGCACCCTCGTGGAAGCCTACAACTTTTTCGGTTTCGGCTTCACGAATTTCACCTGGCTCGATATCAATATACTCCTTGAGAAAATCTTTCATACCAACTTCGCCTACAAAGCAAACACCCATAGATTCTTTTTTGTAGGCGTTATGAAGACCTTTTTCTTTGGCTAATTTTTTGACGTCTGGCTTTAACATATTGCCGATAGGGAATAAGGTATGCTCTAGAGCTTCATTTGAAATGCGATAAAGAAAGTAGGTTTGGTCTTTGTTTTCGTCGACGGCTCTTGCAAGAGTAATGGTGGATTCTCGACCCGCTCCTTCGCACCCGTTTGCCTGCGGCAATTCGCGTCCCACGGGGCGAGCGTCACGGGGCTCAGTCGCTAAGCAGCTCCCCGTTGGTCGCAATGGTCTCGAATCCACCACTACTCTTGCGTAGTGCCCCGTGGCGATAAAGTCCGCGCCGCGCTTCATAGCGGTTTCGTAAAAGAGCTTAAATTTGATTTCTTCGTTACACATGATGTCTGGGTTAGGGGTGTTACCGTTTTTAAATTCGCGGAGCATATACTCGACGACTTTTTCTTTGTAGGCTGCTTCAAAATCCCAAACTTCAAAAGGAATGCCGAGTTTTACCGCAACACGCTTAGCATCGGCCAAATCCTCCGCCCATGGGCATTTCATACCTGGCAGATCGCGGGACCAGTTCTTCATATAAACGCCGGTCACGTCGTAACCCTGCTCAACCAGAAGCGCTGCCGAAACGCTAGAATCGACACCGCCAGACATGCCGACAAACACTTTAGAACGGCACGGGTCCTGCCGCGCTTTTCCTTCCCACGGCGTCCTCTCGGCGCTTCGCACCTGCGAGCTCCGTGGGAGCCCTCCTAAGCGCGTCACCCGTGCGGTTTTTTTATTGTTTGTCATCTCGTTATTCTCCTATGCTCGTCAGCGACGACGCCGTTAATGATTTTCGCGGCTTCTTCGATTTGGGCTTCGGTATTGGTTTCGCCGAGAGTAAGGCGAAGGGAGCCGGCGATTTGCGAATCAGAAAGACCAAGTGCCTTTAGAACATGCGATGTTTCGCCTTTTCTAGCCGCGCAGGCAGCACCGGTGGCGACATAAACCTCTTTCTCTTCAAGTAGGAACACTAAACGTTCCCCATCTATACCATTATAGCATACATTTACAAAATTGTCAAGGGTCTTACCGCCTACAACCAGTTCGTACCCCTGTAATTTTGAGAGTAAGAGTTGTTTCATTTTAGCGTATTTTTTGCGATTGCCGTTTAGATGCTCATGCGCGAGTTCGATAGCTTTAGCAAAGCCGATGACGCCTGGGACATTTTCAGTACCGCTGCGTAGGCCATTTTCCTGGCCACCACCAAGAGTAAGTGGTTTCAATTTGGCTTCATGCGAAACGTAAAGGGCGCCGACGCCTTTTGGGCCGTAGATTTTGGCGGCATTGATAGTCAAGAGGTCAACACCGAGCCTAGCGACATTGATATCAAGTAGATTGAGAGCCTGCGAAGCGTCAGAATGAAGCAAAAGATTAGTTTTAATACCACGTTTTAAGCGGTCAAATTTTATCTCGCGAATGAGATTTGCAATTTCGGAAAGTGGCTCGATGGCACCAATTTCGCCATTAACCAATGCGACGGATATTAATTCAGTATTGTCAGTAATTTTTTGTTTGAGGTCGTTTAGGTCGATGCGGCCGTTTTTGTCCACTTTGATTTCACGACCGCCGTATTTTTCAGCGACCTTGCGGACTGAATCGTGTTCTGTAGCGAGATATAGCACTGTATGGGGGACAAGAGCCTCAGCGTGCCCTTCGGACACGCTCCGGGCCGCTCTGGCCAAGTCTTCATGTTCCGCAGGACATACTGAGGCTCTTGCCCCCCTTGCCGCCGCATCCGATGTTTCGTTCGCTCCCGTCGTCGCGAAAGGGTCCTCAGAGGATGTTTTTGCAAGCCCCCTAGGACATACTGAGCCTCTGACCTCCCCGTCTAGCACTGAAAATGCCAGATTGTTGGCTTCGGTGGCACCGGCGGTGATGATGAGGTCGCTAGATTTAGCACCGATGCGGTTTGCAATGACTGCCTTGGCAGCTTCGTAGTCGGCGGCGACTTTTTTGGCAGGCAGATAAGCAGCCGAAGGATTAAAAAAATCATGCGAAAAATACGGCATCATAGCCTCTAGAACTTTTGGGTGGACTGGCGTTGCCGCAGCATGATCTAGATATATCATAAACATTATTATATCATAAAAGATGCGTTTTGAAAAGTTAACTGGCAAGAGCTTTATCTAACTCAGCGTCAAAGGCAGCCCTATCCTGACAAATGCGTTGAAGTTCTTTAATCATAGCCTCAAATTCGGGATTGTCAAAAAACATTTTTTTGGCTCCATAAGCATCAGGATTAGCGAATTTAATACAGATTTTATCGTAGCAATACTGACGCGCTTCGTCTTCAGTTGAGTCTGGATAGTTGTGGCGGTTGTAGGCGTAGGCACGGCGCATAATGTCGTGGCAATCAGTATCACGATCGGCAGAGGAAACGATTTTGCCATAAATCGTGATGGGAGTAAGATCGTTTGAAGCGCGATGGTCCATAATCGCATCAGCAGCCACACGAAGTGCGTCGCGCGAAAAATGCGACTCCATAAAATCGTCGTCCAAAAACCACGCGGCGGAAATTAGATGATGAAGTTTGTTGTTTTTCTCGCGGCCAAGATCATGGAAAGCAGCTACGACAAAACATATATCATAATTTATTTTCCCATCCGCAAATTCGGCGGGGAGATTTTTAAAATCTTCTTTGGTAGTTTTAATTTCACCGTCATTGATGCGGCGAGCCAAAATTAAACTGCGACGGATAACATTTTTGATATGATCGATACCGTGTCCATTGGAGCTATCATAGCGCGGGAAAATTTTAGTTTTAACATATTCGAGAATTTCTGGGTTTATTAAATTATAATTATCTTCCATTCTTATATTATAACAAATGTGCTATAATAAAGTTAATAAAATGTGATTTCGCAATAGGAAAATAGAGGTTATATGGATGCAAATGAAATTCGTCGAAAATTTTTAGATTTTCAGATCAAGAATGGTCACAAAGAAATTCAACCAGCACCGTTAGTGCTAGAAGGTGACCCGACTACGCTATTTACCGGTTCAGGTATGCAACCTTTGTTGCCGTACCTGCTGGGCAAGCCGCATAAAGACGGAACGAGATTAACTGATTCGCAGCCGTCGATGAGATTACAAGACATTGATGATGTGGGTGATCCGCGACACACAACGGTGTTTGAGATGCTTGGTAACTGGTCACTAGGGGACTACTTCAAAAAGGAACAGATACGGAATTTCTTTAAGTTTTTGACGGAAGTTGTCGGACTTGATGCAAAGAAGATTTATGTGACTTGCTTTATTGGTAATGAGAAATATGGTATTCCGAAAGATACGGAAGCGGCGGAAATTTGGCAAGAAGTATTCCGGGAAGCTGGAGTTGAGGCAAAAATTGCGGAAATTGGTTCGGCAGAAAATGGCGACAAAAGAGGAATTCGGCCGGGCGAAAGAATTTTCTTTTACGATGACCATGAGAACTGGTGGAGCCGCGGGGGCGGATGCGAGTCGACACCGATTGGCGATCCTTGTGGCCCGGATTCGGAAGTGTTTTATGATTTTGGTGAAGATAAGCAAGACGAGACAAAATATGGTTTAGCACATCCAGCTTCGGATGGAGCGAGGTTTATGGAAATTGGCAATCAGGTATTCATGCAATATCGTCGCCTGCCAGATGGAACTTTTGAAGAATTAGAAAAGAAGAATGTGGACTTTGGCGGCGGACTAGAAAGAATTGCGGCGGCGGCGATTGGTTCATTTGACGTGTTTAAAATTTCGCTTTTGAAGCCTATTGTTGAAAAATTAGAGGAAATTTCTGGGAAATCATATGATAATAATACGGATGAGATGAGAATTATCGCCGATCATATTCGTGGCGCGTATTTATTGGCAGCACAAGGGTTGGTGCCTTCTAATAAAACGCAGGGTTATGCGATGCGGAGGCTGATTCGACGAGCGATTTTGAAGGCATTGGATCTAGGTGTTGCGTCGGACTTTTTAGCGGAAATCGTTCCAGTTGTGGCGGAAAACTATAAAGATTTACCGGATTCGATTTTGACACATCGTGAGGCAGCGCTTGGTGTGCTACTCAAAGAAGAAAAAGCCTTTCGGCAGACTTTGAACAAGGGGCTTCGTGAGATGGAAAAAATGACGCGCGGGAATAATCAAACACTTAACGGAAAGGATTTGTTTAAGTTACAGGACACTTACGGATTTCCGTTTGAAGTTTCAGTTGAGGAATGTTACCGAGAAAACATACAACTAACACCAGGGTATCGCGAGGAATTTGAGGCGGCTTTGAAGGAACAACGTGAGCGTTCTCGAACCGCATCGAAAGGAATGTTTAAGGGGGGACTTGAAGACCATGGCGAGAAAACGGTAAAGTATCATACTGCGACGCATTTGCTACTGGCAGCGTTACAAAAACACATTAGCGATGATATTGTTCAGAAAGGTTCCAATACGACCGCCGAGAGAACACGCTTTGATTTTAACTGCGATCATAAATTGACGCCTGAGGAGATTAAAAAGGTCGAAGATCAGGTCAATGACTGGATCCAACAAGATTTAAAGGTAGTATTCGACGAATATGATAAAACTTACGCGCGGGAAACCTTGAAGGCACATGGAGAATTCTGGGACAAATATCCGGACGTTTTGAAGGTTTACACAATTGGAGATTTTGAGAGTCCAGTATCGCGTGAGGTTTGTGGTGGGCCGCATGTAGAACATACTGGCGTAATTGGGCATTTCAAAATCATCAAAGAAGAATCTTCATCTGCGGGCGTTAGGCGGATTAAAGCAATATTAGAATAGAAAAAGCCACCTCAAAGGTGGCTTTTTAAGGTACTTTGGCTGTGGCTTTTAGTGCTTGTAGCATTAGAGTTCCGGCGCAAATCGGAAACCATAAGTGTCGCGCAGAACCGTTTCGAGTTGCTTGGCATTATGGAATCTAATTCCTGTGATGCCGGACTTTAGAGCGGCGATGACGTTGATTGGGTTGTCGTCGATGAAGAGGACCTCGTCTGGCTTCAAAAGACCGTCTTTCAATAATCTCGGAAAGAAGCCCGGATCGCTCTTGATGAGACCCATGTCGCATGACCAAAACTCATCCTTGACGATTCTGAATACGTCAAGATGTTCCGCCTTGATTTCATTGATGCGTTCTGCGATGTGGTCAGAGACAATGTAGATGGTCGGCATACCAGAGGCCATACCAAATTCGCCGCTCAATGAACGCGGATACGAGATAATGCGCTGATAGAGCTTCAGGGTGCCGTCGATGGTGTGAGTCATATTCTCGCCGAAGGCGGCTTTCGCTTCGTCGACGCCGAAGCTCCACTCACCCTCTTTGAAGAAGATGCCCCAATACTCGTTCTCGGTCATTTTGCCGCGCAGTAAATCGCAGAAAACATGGTTGACTTCGCTATGACGCTCATGAAATTTCCGCCCCGCTGCCTTGCCGTAACGTGCTGCGATGATTTTTTCAGTACCGACAATGCCGGAAATCATCACCTCGGACAAATCGGATAAAATAATCATTTTAATCCCCCTTTTTGCAGTTATTTGTCATCCGACATATATATTATATCACACTTTAGCAGTTATGTCTAATTGGAAAGGATTTTATTGATCTTTGCTTTGATTTTATTTTCTTCCGGAGCACCGGCGAGAGTGTCAAGACCGACCCGAAGCAAGCCGATGGCGGTGGCGTAAGAATGGTCGAGCGGGGAATTGTCCTTAATAACGAGATCTGGTAATTCGGCGATATCAAGCAGGTGGATGACTGGGCGACGAGAAAAGGGGAGCGAAGCGTACCAATCGCTAAGAGCAAGTTTTTCTTGTAGAAGAGAAAGGCTGGCGCCACCACCACACAGAATCACATTGCGCGGCAGAGAGCCGGCGTTTTCAAATTCTTCTAGCGCTACCTCAACGCCAGTCAGCCAAACATTTAGGTTGCGGTCAAGAGCGGTTTCGACTTTCGCCTTGGTCGCATCATCTAGTCGTCCTGAGTCATAGAGCAGTTTGTAACGCTCAGCTGTCACAAAATCAACGCCGAGACTCTCTTCAATTTGATGGGTAAAGCTACGACCGCCGATGGAAAACATTTTAGTACCCTCAACGCCGCCGTCTTCTACAACCGCAATATCAGTCGTGCCACCGCCAATGTCAAAAACAACGGCAGAAAATTGTGAGTCTAAGTCATCGCCAAGACAGGCGCGGCAAACGGCGAACGGCTCAACTGCGACGGTTAGTAAATCTAAATTCAGCTCAGCGCAAACTTTTTCAATTGCAGCAACATGAATCAAAGGAGCATAAGCAGTATAGATGAGAATGTTGATTTCAGAGCCTTTGAAGCCAATCGGATTGCTAATTTTATAGCCGTCTATAGTAAGTGAAACGATAGCGGAGCTAATCAAGCGAACTTCTACGCTACTATTGCCAGTTTCGAGCGCGACGGTTTTGCGCGCGACTTCGCCGGATTTTTGCTGAACCTTTTTGATGATTTCGCTCATTTCAGCTTCGGAAATCGGTTGGTTAGGATTTTTTCTCGCGTAATGAACCGAGGTTGTATTACCTTTGATCAGTTCACCCGCGACTCCTACGACGGTCAAATCGGCGCGGTCGCCCGCTTCGTCTTCCGCTTCAACCAGGGCTTCTTCGCATGTCGAAATAACCGCTGGAATATCAGAAATAGCACCGCCCCACATGCTGCCATCTTTCTGTTTCGCTTTGGCTGAGCCTATAATTTCAAGATCACCTTTTTTGGTTGGTCTGGCCAAGACAGCTTTAACGAATTCGGTTCCTATATCAAGCCCGAGGATAGTGTTCATGCTTTTATTATAGCAGTTTAGAGATGCTTTGTAAAGCGGTCCAAAACTACAAAAGTGTCTTACTTACTATGGTTTTTTTAATGATGGCATAGTCGCCTTCTTTAAGACCGTCTAGGATGTATTTACCGAATTTGGTGCGGTGAAGTTTGATTACGCGATAGCCGAGGGCGGCAAAAGTGCGTCGGATTTGACGATTACGACCTTCGGACAAAATTGCGGTATATCGGGGCTTTAGCTCATCAGAAACTGAGTCATCTCTGATCACTGTAAATTTGCTCGGACCATCATCGAGCATAATGCCAAAATCGGAAATCATTTGTTGATGCAATGGTTCAAGGGATTTATTTAGCTCAACTTCGTAAACTTTTTCTTTGTGAAATTTTGGGTGGGTCATTTGGAACGCAAAATCGCCATCATTAGTTAGCAAAATCAAGCCGGAAGAATCTTTGTCGAGGCGACCAACGGTTTTAAGATGCTGATATTTTTCCGGTAAAAGTTCGTAAATGGTCGGGGCGGAACCCTGAGCACGACGGCTACAAACGTAGCCCACTGGCTTATTAAACGCAAGATATAAGAATTCCGTACGAAACGGGACTATAATTCCATTATAGCACACTTTTTGATTTTTGTCAAGTTTTGCGCCCAATTTGGCGGTTTTTCCGTCAATTTTTACCTTACCGGCAGCAATAATCTCATCTGCTTCGCGCCTAGAAAGACCAAGACGAGAAGCGAGGAATTTGTTTAGCCGGATTTCGTTACTGTCCATTGCTGACCTGCGGGTTTGGGGCGGTTAAAGGTTGTTGAGGCGCTGGAGGCATCGCGGGTTGGGCTGGGGCTGGAGGCATAGCAGGTTGGGCTGGAGCGGGAGGCATCGACGTTGCTACGAGAACTGGAATGTTACCTGACGCGGTAGGCTGCTCAGATGCGTCGGGAGAAATCTGGGGTTGTGCTATGATCATAGTGTCAGGAGTATTCGCAGGCTGTGGCACACCAGGGCGGTCGGCGAGAATCTCATGAATGATATTTATAACATCTTCAATGCCAACTTGGGACTTGACGAGATAACGGTCAGCACCGAGTTGTTCACCGCGAGCGCGCTGATCGTTAGAAGAGAGAGCGGTCATCATAATAACCTTGATTTGTGCGGTTTCGGGAGTATTACGCAGAATATCCAACATATCAAACCCGGAGATTTTCGGCATCATCACATCGCTCAGGATTAAATCGGGTTTCTCCTGGACGGCCATTGCGAGGGCCTCTTCGCCATCACCAGCCGAAACCACATCGTAGCCTTCGGCGGTAATTCTGATGCTGTAGATTTCGCGAAGCGCCGCATCGTCTTCTACTACCATTACTTTTGTCATATTGTACCTCCTTGGTTATTTATCATATTCGCATTGCGGACCGCAATCATACGTTTTTCATATTCTTCGCCAGTCAAACGCGGAAGAGAGACGAAGAAAGTGGAGCCTTCACCAAAACTGGACTCAGCCCAAATGCGACCACCCATCGCCTCAGTACGTTGCTTGACTAGATAAAGACCAAGACCGGTGCCACCGATAGTGCGAGTATCAGAATTGTCGGCGCGGTAGAATTTTTGAAAAATGTGGGGTAAATCGTTTGAAGAAATGCCTATACCGGTATCGGTAACGTTAATAAGAACGCGGTCGCCATCGCCATGGACGTTGGCATAAATCGAACCGCCAGCGGGGGTATATTTAATAGCATTTTCGATTAGATTACCAATTATTTCGCGCATAAAATTTATATCAACATAACCATAAACCACTTGCTCTAGGCGACGATTGCTACCAACAGCGTTTTTTGCATCATGGACGCCAAATTGAAAAGATAGATTGGCTTTTTTTGCCTCCATGATAAAACCATCGGCGATTTGTTTAACCAGGCCGACCATTTCAACTGGCACGAACTGCGGTTTAATGCGGCCGTCATCAAGTTTGGTGACGTCGAGTAAATCTTGGAATAAATGGCCGAGATGTTGAGCGGCCTTATGTGCGGCATCGAGATAGCCACGAGCGCGTTCGTCAATCGTTGCGGTTTGTGGATTCAAGGCTAGCGACAAATAACCCTCGATGGAGGCAACCGGTGTGCGCATTTCATGCGAGGCGGTTGAAATAAATTCAGTTTGCTCACCTTCTTCGGCAAGTTCACGCGTAATATTACGGAAAGTGATAATACGATTGCCGCCTGGTTCAGTCGTCACGTTAATGGCGATGGGGATGCGTTTAGCGGAAGCACCGGCGATTAGACAGACCTCGTAGCCTTCAAGAGGCTGCCCGGTGCGCATGGATTGAACAAACGAATTTTCAGCTTCGGGCAATTCGCGCCCTTCTTTGGTTTCGATTTTAAAAATTAAACCATAATCAAGACCCAACATATTATTGTAGTCGCCGGCATCAAGTATTGTAATGGCGGCAGGATTCGCATAACGAATCGCACCGGTTTTGTCGGTAATAACCACGCCGTCTTGAATCGTGGTAAGCGCAAGTTCCGCCATAGCACTATTAGAAGCCGGCGTGGGCGGTTCAACAATTGATTTTTCGCGTTTGAATAATCTCATCCTAAAATAATTTTAACACAAGTGCGTTAAAATGTGTTAAAATTGATATATGAACAAGGATGTGATTTATATTGAACCAGAAGACGATATTACTGATATCGTGAATAAAATTGAAAATTCAAAAGAAAAAATCATCGCACTTGTGCCGCCGAAAAAAGCTAGTGTTTTTCGGAGCATTGTGAACATTAAATTAATCGCAAAAGCTGGTCGCCTTGCTGAAAAGGCAGTGGTTTTAGTCACTACAGATCCATCCATTATGAAATTGGCGGCAGCAACGCGCGTGCCGGTAACCAAAAATTTACAATCTGCGCCGGCGATTCCTGAGCTTAATGAAGAAATTGTGGAAACGAGTTCGACGGAAGAAGTGGCGAATCCTGAAATGGCGGACGAGAATACAGAAGATACATTGAAGGCTGGCGAAAATCACGATAGTGACGCGTCGTCTGCGGAAGAAAACAGTGAAGATACTGAAAAAAGCGAAACGACGCCGCTTGAAGGGAAAAGTGGGTTTTTGGACGAAGAAGATGATGATGAAAAATCGGCCGATGCGAAAAAGCTAAAAAAAGAAGAAAAGAAAAAGAACGAGAAAAAAACAGGATTAAAATCATCAAATCCTGTCGTGCGGTTTGTGCAGGAGCATAAAAAATTAACGATTTTTTGCGGACTTGGGGTTGTATTATTGATAGCAGTGTCAGTTTGGGCATTTGTAATTGCACCACGCGCGACGGTGACGGTTGGAATTCGGACGACAACGACGAATTTTTCGGAAAGCGTGAGTTTTGTGGAAAAACTAGCCGACGAAAATATTTCTGAAGGCAAGTTTTACTTGGAACAAAAGAAAATTGAGGAAAAGTCTGAAGTAGAATTTGAAGCGACGGGGAAGAAAAATGTGGGGGAAAAAGCGTCTGGGGATTTGGTAGTTTATGCCTACTTTAAAGAAGCAGGGCAAGTGCCAGTTAATGCTGGAACGATTTTCTCGTATGATGGCGAATATTCATTTATTTCACAAAATGAGGTATCAATTGTTTGGGATGGGGCTGACGTTACGATCTGCCAAAATAACGGCGATGCGTCTTTGGTGATTTCCGGCTGCATGGTGTCTGGTCGGGTAGCTGTAGTCGCTGAGAAGTCTGGTGCAGCATACAATATTGCGGCATCAGCGACTGGTTGGACAACAGTGGCAAATCTTGGAGTCTATTCAGACAAAGCGATGGCGGGAGGAACGGATAAAACTGTAACCATTGTCACACAAGAAGACATCGATAATGCAAAAACCAAAGTGCAGGGCGCAAATGAAGCAGTAAACAAACAGAAATTACTCGATACAGTTTCAAAAGATGATTTTGTAATTGAGTCCAGTTTTAAACAAACGGTTGGCGAGGCGGTAGCAACCCCGGCTGTCGGCGAAGAAGTTGAGGAAGGCAAAAAAGCGAAATTATCCGTCACGACAACTGATACAATTTATGTGATTGATGGGACTAAGGTGGAAGAATTCATTCGCGAAAAAGCAAAACTAGCAGACAACTTCAAGATTTATGAGATGAATGATCCGTTTGTTGAAAACTTTACAAAAACGGACAGTGGTTATATTGCCAAATTGAAAACTTCGTTTGTTTCCGGTCCAAAGCTGACAGAGAGTGACGTGGCAGAAATTGTAAAAGGTAAAGGCGTGGGAACAGCGCGACAAGATTTAGAAAAGGCCTTCGACGGAATCTCTAAAATTAACATTGAAACGAATTATCCTTGGGTGATGTCAATTCCAAATGACAATAATCGCATTACGGTGAATATTGAAGTGAATGAAAGGTAGAAATGAAGATAATTGGGCTTGATGTTGGCGAGAAGCGGATTGGGGTTTCAAAAGCAGATTCTGAAGTTAGAATTGCGGTACCAGTAGGTTTTGTCGAAGTTAACGGTAAGGAATGGGAAGAACTTGCAAAAATTGCCAGGCTGAATAATACATCTTTTTTCGTGCTTGGTTTGCCACGCAGTAATGAGGGAAATGAAACAAAACAGACTTTATTCGTTAGAAGTTTTGCGAGAGTGTTAACTGAAAAAATACCCGGAGCAAAAGTGCGTTTTCAGGATGAATCGTTAACTTCGATTGAGGCAGAAAATCGTTTAAAGGCAAGAAAAAAGAACTACGCAAAAGGTGAAATTGATGCAGAGGCCGCGACGATTATTTTGCAGGATTTCATTGAGGGGTTCAAATCTTCGGTTTCGCCCGAAAAAAAACTAAAAGTCAAGGACAATAAGACAAGCGAAAAAGTCGCAGAGCAGCCGATTAGTAAAACAATCAAAATGGCCGAAAAACAGGGTCAAAAAGTTGCGTTAAAAACCAAGAAAGTTTCGAGCAAATTACGAAAAACTTTGATTATTTCGCCGATTGTGCTTTTGGTAATTATTGCAGTCGTTGTAGGCTCGGTAATTTGGCGACAAAACCAATTACGCGAACGAGAGCAAATGTGGCAAGATTTAGAAGCGCAGATGACGCCAGATGTGTTTAGCTTTACGATTCGGCCGGGTGAAACAATTTTCGACATCAAAGCGGCGCTCGTGAAGCAGGGATACAGCGAAGAAGCTGTAGAAATGGCATTTGAAGCGGATTACAGCACAGAGGAGGGTTTGGAATTTCTGGCGGAGCGACCGAAAGATGCGACATTAGAAGGATATTTATTCGGCGAAACACATGAGTTTTATGCTGATACGCCGGTAGATGAGATTTTGAAAACTTTTCTTCTCGGAATGGGAAAGGTTATTCGGGAAAATGATTTGGAAACAAAATACAAAGCACAGGGATTAACTTTATTTGAGGGAATAACGCTCGCTTCCATCGTCCAGAAAGAAGCGCCGACAAATGAGCAGCCGACAGTTGCGCAGGTGTTTTTGTCTAGATTGGAATATGGAATGACACTGGGAAGCGACGTAACGGTTTCTTATGCGCTTGATATATTAGACCCGGAACGAAAACTTTATAAAGATAACGAGGCGGCGCTTTTAGTTGAGTCATGTTATAATACACGAGTTAATGCTGGTTTACCTTGTGGGCCAATTTCAAATCCGGGACTTAGTGCGCTCCTTGCAGTAGCGGAACCAGATGATACTTCTTATCTATATTTCTTGACAGGAGATGATGGTTTGATGTATTATAGTTATACAGACTCTGAGCATTTTCAGAATGCGGCTTTGCATTGCCAGGAGCTCTGTAACGTTTCACTATGACAAAGAAAAAGCATACATTTGATTTTAAAAAGATTAGGCGAACCTTACCTTATGTTTTGTCGGCGATTTTGACGATTGCGGTGGTCTTTGTGGGTTCGATTGACAAACGAAATTCTACATTTAATCTAAGTTTGGATGCTTTTGCGGAGAAAAACTACAATATTTCGGTTGATCAGTTGTCAGAACTGTATGTGGTAGCCGATTTATCGGATGCGCTAGGGCTTGCATCAGCGTCCGATGTGGCTTCAAACTTCGTGATT
Organism: uncultured Candidatus Saccharibacteria bacterium; assembly: GCA_964433705.1. Lineage (GTDB taxonomy): Bacteria > Patescibacteriota > Saccharimonadia > Saccharimonadales > Saccharimonadaceae > Nanosyncoccus. The sequence continues at coordinate 37,181 of CAYSSH010000002.1, forward strand.
ACAACTTCAATGTATGAAGTAGGACAGACTTCAGCAACTGGAAAATTAGAGAAACCAAATATCACGAATATCACCGCTTCGCGTGGGGTGGTGGAATATGTGGTAGCGGAAAGCGATACGATGGAGAGTATTGCAAAAAAGTATGGCATCTCGACAGACCAAATTCGCTGGTCAAACGACCTAAAAACGACGGATTTATCAGCTGGGGATATATTATATATACCGAGTACTTCAGGGATTGTTTATACGGTACAAGCGGACGATGACATCGATTCGATTGCGGAGCGGTATGGCGGTGTGGCGTCAGAGATTATTGCACTTAACGACTTGGAAGTTTCTGGTGTATCAGAGGGGATGCGGATTTTGATTAAAGGTGGGACCCTGCCGGAAGAAGAGCGACCAGAATATGTGGCGCCGGTGGTACAAACATATTATTACACATATCTCGGTAGCAATGCAAGCCGGCTCAATATGGAGGTTCTTGGATGGTATTATAATTTAGGCGGGCCATATGCGGCGGGTCAATGTACACAGTGGGCGTGGTACAAATGGCAACAAAATGGGCGTGAGGTGCCTTCGAATTGGGGAAACGCTTATTCTTGGGGGGCGGCAGCCGCAGCAGCTGGGTACCGAGTCGATCATTATCCAGAAACAGGTGCGATTTTCCAAAGTTCGTCTGGGTGGTATGGGCACGTTGGATATGTTGAGGGGGTAAATGCGGATGGATCAATTATTGCCTCGGAGATGAATTATGGTTATCAGCCATTCAGAGCTATTAAATCCACGATTCCGGCGGCTTCGGCGGCGGTACTCTGGTATATTCATTAGAATTGTGTTATAATTTATTTATGTTTACAGATACGGCAAAAGTGAGTTTAAAGGCAGGAAAAGGCGGAGATGGCGCTGTATCTTTTCGACGGGAAATTTACATTCCAAAAGGTGGGCCAGATGGTGGTGATGGTGGAAAAGGCGGAGATATTGTTTTTAGGGCGGATAAAGACACGAATACGTTGATAGACTTTCGGTTTACGCCGATTCTAACGGCGGAAGATGGAAAAAACGGCTCAGGAACGCGCTCATCTGGACGTGCGGGCAGAGATTTGGTTGTGGAGGTGCCGGTAGGTACGATTGTAAAGCGCGACAATGAAATCATTGCCGATTTAGTGAAAGATGGACAGACGGCGATTATTGCGCGTGGCGGAGACGGTGGATATGGTAATGCTCATTTTAAAAGTTCAGTCAGACAGGCGCCGATCATTCACGAATTGGGTGAACCTGGCGAAGAATTTGAGGCAGAACTAGAATTAAAACTACTGGCTGATGTAGGGCTAGTAGGATTACCGAATGCTGGGAAATCGACGTTTTTATCGGTCGTATCAAATGCACGACCGGAAATTGCGGATTATCCGTTTACAACTTTAACGCCACAACTTGGAGTTGCGACGGTGGATGGTTATGACCTTCTCATTGCGGATATTCCGGGGCTAATCGAAGGCGCTTCGGAAGGGAAGGGACTGGGACATGATTTCCTGAGACATGTTGACAGAACCGCGGTTTTATTACATCTTGTTGATATTTACAATAACGATGCGGGGGAGGCGTACAAGACAATTCGCGGTGAACTAGAAAAGTATTCGGATTTACGCGACCGCCCGGAAATTGTGGCGCTGACAAAATGCGAGGGGGTGGACGAAGAAATTATTACAATGCAGACTGGGGCAATTTTGGCGATAAATCCTGACGCAGAAATTTTTACGATTTCAAGCGCTGCGCATCAAGGAATTACAGAGGTTTTGAGGGAACTGAAGCGAATTGTTTCTGACCGAAAATCGTTGCGTACCGAGGAAGACTCTCAAAATTCCGTCGAAGCTAAGCCGGAATTGGTATTACCGACTATTGCTCTTAGTCCCGATGTCGTGAAAGACACCTGGAAGGTGGAAAAAGTGGAAGATAAATTTATTGTAACTGGTGAGAAAATCGAGAAATTTGCGCGGCGAACTGATTTTAACAATTACGAGAGTTTGAATCGGTTGCGTGATATTATGAAGAAGCTGGGGATTCGAGCGGAACTAACGTCGAAGGGCGCCGAACCGGATTCAATTATTTCGATTGCAGGAAAAGAGTTTACTCTGGTTGAAGATTGGTAAGTGCATAAAGGGCAATACCAGCCGCGACCGAGACATTAAACGATTCCTTTTGGCCGCGCATAGGGATTTCAACAAACAAGTCGATTATATCATATAGTGAATAATCTATGCCATTAACTTCTTCGCCTAGTATTAAAACTAGATGCTCATTCTTGAGTTCCATTAGGCGCTTATCTGTCAGTTTTAACAGAGGTGAGGCGTCGGTATTATTCTCTAAACCGATAATTTTCCAGCCAGCATTTTTAAGATTTTGAAGTTTTGATAATATATCACTAGACGAATAAATGTCCAACATATCTTCGGCGCCGAGAGCGGTTTTATGAATTTCCCGATCCAATTTATCGCGAAGATGCGGTAAAAGATTTTGGTCGTGAACGCGGGGAGTATAGCCGGATAAAATCACTTTTTCAGCGCCAAAACCCTCAGCGGTACGCAAAATGGCGCCGACATTGTAAGCAGAGCGGATATTATTTAGAACGACGATGATTTTCATAGGATTCTTGAGATTTTTGCGCGCGCCACTTGGCGATTTCGCCATGATTACCTGAGAGCAAGATGTCTGGAACAGTCATACCGCGAAAATCGTAAGGCTTAGTGTATTGCGGATATTCTAAATTGTCGCCGTCTGAAAAGGACTCAACCAATGCTGAGGTTTCGCCGCCGAGAACACCTGGAATGAGGCGAACGATAGAGTCGATCATCACCAGAGCAGGGAGTTCGCCGCCGGTGAGGACAAAACAACCAAGTGAGATTTGGTAGTCAGCGAGAGTAAGAATACGCTCGTCGTAGCCTTCGTAATGTGGGCAAAGGATGATGTAGTGGGGGGCGGGGTCGTTAGCGGGAGTGGAGGTTTTGGCGGGAGCTAAGGTAGGTGTTGAGGTTTTGGCGGAAACCGAGGCGTTTCGCAAGACATTACCGCTCGCAAAATCACGCGCTAGATCTTGCGACCAAATCTCGCCAACCGGGGTGGGGATAATCACCTTAGCAGTCGGGTCCTGTTTTTTGACTGATTCGACTGCGGCAAAAACTGGTTCGCATCGAAGCAACATCCCATCGCCACCACCATAAGGAGTATCATCAACCGAGCGATGAGGGCCTAGCCCAAACTCGCGCAGATTAACAAAATTAAACTCGGCAAGACCTTTCTCGGTTGCCTTCCACATCATAGAAGTCTTTAAGTATGGCTCCAAGGCTTCCCGGAACAGCGTAATAATTGTAAATTTAATCATTATCTATATTGTAGCATTTTTTAAGTTCGCCGTCAAACGAGGCGATTTTGCTGGGCTGTGGAAAAATTAGGAAAAGCATAAAAATCTATTGTGGAAATCGGAAAAATGCGGTATAATAAAAGGGCAATGAATTGAAATAATCGTGTTAGCGATTTTTAAGGTTAATTGAACGTATTAACGGCATCATGAGGAAGTCGTCGTTCAATTAGCCAACGCTAATGCGAATTTCGATTCATTGCACCCTCGTGGTGCCGTTTTTGTGTTAGCACCCCGAGGTATCAATTAAAAGTGAGGTAATTATGCGAAAAGGTGCAAAAAATCAAGTATTTAATTTACTGACGGGGAAGTATCGCTGGTGTTTTATGCTGGCGCTTATTTTTATGGCAAGTCTTAGTATAGGGGTGGACAAAAAGGCGTTCGCAGACGACTCGATTACGATTACTCTGCCTTCTTCATCCTTAGACCTTTCGCTTACCCCTACCTCTTCCGGTACATTCAGTTCTACCAGCATGAATGTACAAGTCACGACTAGTAATACTGCTGGCTATACATTATCCATGACCGCTGCATCTACTAACCTCACTCGTACTGCAGCGGTTAATGAAACTACTCCTATTATTTCAACGCTTTTATCTTCCTATTCTGAATCTGCTTTCCCAACTGGATACTGGGGCTATAAGTTAAGTTCAGATTCTAACTATTCACCAATCTCTGCTTCTAGAACCACACTAGTAGACGTTAACTCTTCTACTGCTAACACTGCTATCTCCAATATTATTACTTTTGCCGCCAAGCTAGACAATTCTAAACCTGCGGGGAGCTATACGACGACCCTAACGTTTATTGCGACTGGCAAGTTGCCGCCCGAGCCGCTATATAATAAGGTCGAAGCTCTCGCCCTCCAGAAAGGCGGCGGCTCCTCTGCAGTCACCCAATCTCGCTCGGATCTCCAGGCAGTTATCACCACAGCCAACTCCGGTGTCTATCAATATAATAGCTCCCTCTTCGGCACAGCTTCCGACGTAAATAATGGTTACAATATATATTACTACCGCGGCATCCTAGATTCTAACCTAGACGGCACTTCCTCCACTTACGGCTCCAATGGTGATGGCGTAACCTGGCCAAACTATGTAAAACTAGGCGATACTTGCTGGAGAATCTTTAGAACTACTGCATCTGGTGGAGTAAAGATGATCTATAACGGCTCATATTCTGGTGGTACTACGGCCAACTCTTGTGCTAATGCTCAGGCTAACGCCCAGCTTACAACCGAAGCTTTCAACATCCGCTCCGCCACTATAGCAGGTACTTCATATACTGGTTTGCAATACCAAAATATCCACGCGGTGGGTTATACTTATAGTTCTGTAGCCGCCAGTACTACTACTTATACTGCCCTTAGCACCTTATTTGGCAGTTCCGGCAACGACACTACTACTAATACTAACAATTCCATTATAAAGCAATATATAGAATCATGGTATTCATCAAACATGACCAGTTATACTAGCATGTTAGAGCCAAATGCTAACTATTGTGCAGATCGTACTGTATATAACGACGGCTCATATGCCATTGCCAACAAGCTAGCAGAATCTACTACTGTAAAACCGTATGGCACAAGCGGTATGACCATTTATCGCTTCGGTGCCTTTGCCAGAAACATGAACACTGCCCAAAACCCTACCCTT
>CAYSSH010000003.1:0-34460 GCA_964433705.1 uncultured Candidatus Saccharibacteria bacterium
CATAATAAACTCACCTCGCTTAATTTCGAGATTGAAATCTTTTAAAGCAAAAGATTCCGTATCTCCATAACCATAGCGTTTGGTGAGTCCTTTTAGCTCAATAATAGTTTCGTTCATGTTTGATTTACACCCTGTTTGGAAAATGGCGGAAGTGAGAAATGGATGTTATCACTTCACTTCGTTTAAACCTCCGCGTTTATGGCGGAAGTGGCAGGATTCGAACCTGTGAAAGCCTTGCGACTTTACACGCTTTCCAAGCGTGCTCCTTAAACCACTCGGACACACTTCCGTCTTAGTAATAGTTTAGCATAAAACTGGTCGAAAATAAAGATTATTTTGATAAAATAACGAGGTTTTCAATATGCGGAGTATGGGGGAAGAAATTAAAGGTTTTAATGGTTTTGATGCGATATTTTTCGAGAAGGGTTTCAAGGTCGCGGGCTTGCGTTGCAGGATTACAAGAAAGGTAAATGATTTTTTCGGGAAACACTTCTAAGAGTTTAGTTAAAAGTTTTTGATCGCAGCCGGCTCTTGGCGGGTCAAGGATGACGGTTTGAGAAGGGTTGAGATAATTCGTAACATCTTCTGATTTGGCAAGGATGGTAGAGAAATGACCACCGGCATTTTTTTGAAGTTCATTAAAAGCATATTGGTTGACTTCTACAAGGGTGAGTTTTTTATCACGCGCAACAGAAAGACCAATAGTGCCAACACCAGCATAAAGGTCTAAAACTTGGTCGGTAGTAATGTGTTTTTTGATTTCTGCGAGAGCGAGTTCGTAAACCGGGAGGTTAATTTGGAAAAAACCGTTGGGAGAGTAAGAATAAGAGTGATTTAAAAGTTGGTCGGTAAGATTCGGGAAGGTTGGGTGGGGTTGATAATTTTCAAGAAGTCCGCCAGACACTTCGCCGTTCTGATTACAACGTAAAAGTAGAGATTGATATTTACGGGCGTCTTCGTGATTTTGGTTTAATGTGTTAATAATTTTCATAGCGGTGGCAAAGATTTCTGGGCGCTCAATAGAAGATGAATTAATAGGGATTTTACGATGGGAACCACGTTGATGAAAAGCGAGATGAATTTGATTGTCGCTATGGTCGTAGAAAAGGGAATACTCCATTTTATTGCGATAGAAATAATCCTGGTGGTCAGTTATAATTTCTGGGGGTTCAATTGAGATGTGATGCTCTTTGAAAATTTCCACTACGAGAGATTGTTTTTGGTTTAGTTCATAATGATAATCTAAAATTTGCCAAGGAGAAGTGGCGAGAAAACAATCATCTTTTGGCTTGACACGAAAAGGTGAAGGGTGTATAATACTTAGCATAACCGCTTCGTCGAAGTTGGATTTGGTTTTGATTGTATTATATTTAGTAACAATTTCACCAGGAAGAGCGTTCCAGAAGAAAATCTTTTTACCACTCGGTAATATACCGAGAGCTTGTCCACCAGGGATAAGTTTTTCGATTTTAATTGAAGTATTTTCCGTAAGACGAGGTAACGCTTGACTCATATTTTATATTATACCAGAAATATGTTATAATTTCTAATTTAAGACATCTTCGACGCTAGTGATGACAACTTGATTATCTTTAAAATTGTCAATTAGAGCGCGGCGACGGGTGAAGTCTAATTCGGAAAAAACATCATCCAGTAAGATAAGAGGTTTTTTGCCAAATTTGGCAGTAGTCGTGTTTGCTTCGACAAATTTGAGGGCAAGAATAATTGAACGAGTTTCACCGCGCGAAGCGGAGCCGTCGGCAGGCTGGTTGTTAAAGATAAAATCAACTGCGTCACGGTGAATACCGAAAGAGGTAAACCCAAGAATTTTATCTTTTTCGAAGGATTCATCTAGGTAATGAAGGTAGGTTTCTTTGGTAAGATTTTCAGCAACTGGGCGATAGGTAATAGAGATGGTATCTGAGTTTTCGGCGATGGAATGATAAGTGGGATTTAAGGATTGATTAAGCCCGGAAAAGTAAGTTTTTCGGGCGAGATTTAAGAAACTACCAAAAGTTGCAAGAAGTAGATTCCAGGAATAAAGCGTATCTTTTCTGATGGTTTCAGATTTTAGAAGCTCATTTCGTTGGCGGATAGCTTTTTTATATTTATTAATAGCAGTTGCATATTCTTCGCTAAAATCGCTGAATAGTTGATCGAAATAATCACGTCGGCGAGCGGGAGGACCAGAAACGAGATTTAAATCGTGCGGTTCAAAAAGAATGACTGGATATTTATTTTTGGCGCTAAGGCGATGGGAGGCTTTATCTTTAGTTTTATAAAGTTTAGTGACACCATCGTAGGTTGCGACAATTTGCTCGCCATTTTGATAGTTTAATTCGATACGATAAAAATCGGTATTCCGTTTAATAATATCTGGATCGGTGGCGCGAAAACTTTTGCCGCGAGTCAACATATAAATCGCTTCTAGGACTGAGGTTTTACCGCAGCCGTTGGCACCCAGGATGAGAGTGGTATCTGGTTTAAAATCTAGATGATACGAGCTGTGATTACGGAAATTGGTAAGAGAAATATCTTTAATTAGCATAGAAATTTAAGAATTAAGCGGCATAATGATATGAGTATAATCTTGATTGGTAGAATTTCTCAAAATAGCTGGGGTAGAGTTAGCGGAAAACTCAAAGGTAATATTTTTATCATCCAGAACATTTAGGGCATCCATTAAGAAGCGGGAGTTTAATCTAATTTTGCCTTCTTCTGAAACTTCGGTTTCAATGATTGAATCATTTTCGCCGAGTTCACTGGTAACAGACTTGACCGAGAAGGTGTTTGGAGCTTTAGCTTCACAAATAATAGCACTAGCAACGGAACGAGCAAAGAGAGCAGCGAGTTTAGTGACGCGGGTAAGTTCTTGGCGGTCCAGAGTAAGTTTAATGTTGTTATCTTTTGGAATTAGACGGCGATAATCTGGGTAACTAGCGTCGATAAGTTTAGAAATAATTTCAACCTCTCCTAGGCGAAAGCGAACTAAATCATCATTAAAAGATAATTCCACTTCTTCTGTATCTTCAGCGATAGAGCGGATGACTTCTTGAAGGGAAGAGGTTGGGACAATGACTTTAATTTCGCTTTGGACATTTTTGACGAGATGTTTTTCAGCGAGGCGGTAGCCGTCAGTGGCAGCGATAGCTAAGATGTTGTCATAAGTATTGAAATAGACGCCGGTTAGAGCAGGGCGAGCAAGATCACTACTACTTGCGCAAGCGACTTCCGAGATACCTTGCTTAAATTCATCGGCACCAATACGAAAAATAACGGCAGTTTTTTCATCAATTTCGGGGAGTTCTGGAAATTCGTCAACTTTCGTACCATTGATAGTTGAGCTATACTTGCCGGCAGTAATGGTGACTTTTGTATCGGAAGCGGAAATCTTAACAGTTTCATTTTTTGGGAGGTTACTGATAAATTCGGCAAAAAGTTTAGCGGGAACGGTAATGGCACCATTTTTACTACTACTTACCGGGAGATAGTCAATGATAGCCATATCGAGGTTGGTGGTGATAAGGGAAACCTTACCTTCATCTACGCGAATAAGGACATTATTTAGGACGGGTAGGGTAGAACGACCGGATGCGACACGACTGACATTATTTAAGGCTTTACTTAGTTTGTCTTGTGAAACTTCAATTTCCATTTAAATCCTTTCTTTAATTATTTTATTTAATATTTAATTTATATATAGTAGTAATAGTAGGCATGGTGGAAAAGTGGAAAAGTGGCGGTTTTACAGGGGGAGAGGGGCTGTGAAAAAGACGGTGAAAAACGTGTGAAAATGTTTGGAAAAGAATGTGGGAAAAAGGATAAAATACTAAAAAGTGGAGATTTACACAAAGTTTTACATAAAATATTCGCAATGATTTTCGCATGGTTTTACACAGGATATCCACAATTTTAGTCATAAAGTCCACTCCTAATTTCTTCGATTTGGTCACGCAAGGTAAAATTAAGTTTTAAATCTTCTTGAATTTTATTGATGCCATGCATAACGGTAGTGTGGTCCTTAACACCAACTTCAGCGGCGATTTTAGGGGTGCTTAAGGATAATTCTTTGGAGAGTAGAAACATGGCAACTTGGCGAGCGTTTTTAATGTTAGATACACGAGAGCGACTACAGAGCTCTTTAGTGGAGAGATTGTAGTATTTGGCGACTTTACCAACGATTTGATCGGATGAAATAGGACGGGATTTGTTATTTTGGTGACCGATTGGGGTACTACCACTCCGGATGAGTTCTAGAGGAGTAATTTTTCGCACTTCGGACATTAAAAGAATAGTAGAAAGTTCACCTTCAAGATCGCGGATATTGGTGTTGACGTTTTCGGCGATATATTCGATAGCTTCCGGTTCAATATCTACATTCATAAGTTCAGCTTTAGCCTTTAAAATAGCGCATTTATCTTCGAATTTGGGGAGTTGAAGATCGAAAGCGCCGGCCCAAGTTAAACGAGAAGCAAGGCGTTCATCGACGGTTTTGATTTGAGAAGGAAGGCGATCACTAGTGACGATAATTTGTTTGTTGAGTTGATGAAGATCATTAAAGATATTAAAGAATTCAACTTGGGATTTTTCTTTATTGACAATGAGTTGAAAATCGTCAACGATTAAGCAATCGAGCTTGCGAAACTTATGATTAAATTCACTTCCTTTGCCGGCTTTAATAGCATCGACGAATTCGGCGAAAAAATGGGAAATTGGAATATAGAGAACTTTGTAATCTGGATTTTTACGAAGAAGTTCATTGCCGATAGCTTGGACAAGGTGGGTTTTGCCAAGACCGGAACCACCATAGAGAAAGAATGGATTATAACGACCGCCGGGGGACTCAATAATATTACGGGCGGCGGCAAAGGCTACTTCATTATTAGAACCAACAATAAAGGTATCTATGGTGTATTTATCATTTAAGCCATTGTTTAGTTGATGTTGATTGGATTTATGGGCGGAAGTGAGATTTTGGCTAAGTTCACGAGTTAGTTCGCGGGCGGTAACTTCGCGAGAGCGAACCCTTGGTTTAACATCTGAATTGACTTGATAATCTATAGTTTTTACTTCAATGCCATTATTAATAAGTGTTTCTTTTATGAGGTCATTGAATTTAACACGAAGTTGCTTAACGTGAAAAGAGTTTTTTACACCGATAAGGATATTGTTGTCTTCCGAAGAGATAAGAGTTGTATCTTTAAACCAGGTTGAAAAAATGCTGTCAGAAACTTTGTTTTTGATTTCCGCCAAAACATTATTCCAAATGTTATACACTGTGACCTCCTTATTGAAACAAGTATAGCACGAAAACGAAAAGTTTTCCACAGGTTTTTTGGGGTTTAAAAAATGTTTTATAATATATGAATTATTTTACAGGGGTGATTTTTTCCACAAAATTGTATTTTCTGATACAGACCTGTGGAAAAAGTCTTGAAAAATGTGGAAAAGTGCGGTATACTATATAAAGAATTTGAAATAATTTAAAGTTTAAGGAATAATATGCCAAAAAGAACATATCAGCCACATAAGAGGCAACGCAAGCAAGAACATGGTTTTATGAAGAGAAATGCGACTAAAAATGGGCGCAAAGTGTTGGCGCGTCGTCGAATTAAGGGTCGTGCTAGATTGACGGCTTAATAAATATGATTAACAGAAAACTGCGATTCCATTCCAGAGGTGGGGTAAGATATGTGTATCAAAAAGGAAAAACTATACGCAGCGCGAAGGCTTCGTTAGTTTTTTGTGAGAATACCAGAGGATTTACGCGGATTTCTGTGGTGGTTTCGAAAAAAGTAAGCAAGTCGGCGGTAAAGAGAAATCGGATTCGGCGGCGGGTTTATGAAGCGTTGAGGTTGAATATACAATATATTCCAGAAAAAATGGATTATGTTTTTGTGATTTATTCGCCAGAAGTGGAAGAAATGGAGTTTTCGGAGCTTGAAAAGATGTTGGGGGAACTAGTAGAACAATCTAAAGTGTGTTATAATAAAAAGAGATGAAAAATTGGAGTGTAAAAAAGATTATCATTTGGGGGTTAATACTTTTATTTGTGGTTGGTTCAATATTTGCTGGTGGACCGTTTAATTTTATTGATATTATTATTGTAAGACCAATAGTTAATATCCAGTTTATGATCTTTAACTTGGTGCATGATTTTGGAATTGCGATTATAATTTTTGCGGTGCTCGTAAAATTATGTATGTTACCACTTACAAAGCAACAGCTTTTACAGACTAGGTTGATGCGGAAGATTCAACCGGAATTAACGCAAATACGAAAGAACTGCAATGGAAATAAACAGTTGGAATCACTTCAAACAATGGATCTCTATAAACGGTACAATGTGAAACCGTTTGCGTCGATTTTAACACTTTTAATTCAGTTGCCAATATTTATTGCGGTGTTTTCAGCAATTAGGGTAATTGCGACGCCACTTCCGACGGATAATTTAACAAACCGGGCTTATGAGATTGTGGCGTATGAAGGGTCGGAGATTAGAAAATTAGAGGATGAACAGATTAAATATCTGGATGTTAAGTATGGTGAAGAATCTACGGAAGAGGAGAAGAATGCGGCGGAATATGATTTTCATCCAGCACTTTTCTCAGTAATTGACTTGACAGCAAGGGCGAGTGATGTGATTTCGCCGTCAAGATTTTCGTGGAGTGCAGTGTTCATGTTGGTGATTTCGGTAGTGGCGGCGTTGGCGCAGTATTTTGTAACAAAACAACAGATGCCAACAGATAAGTCAAAAAAGAGTAAAAAATTCCGCGATTTAATCAAGGAAGCTAAGGATGGTAAGGAACTTGATGATGCGGATATATCAAATATGACAACGAATCAAATGGGCAAGATGATGCCAATTATGATGTTTATAATTATGATTAATTTACATGGGGCACTTGCGTTTTATTATTTCTTAAGTAATATATTTACGATCTTACAACAAAAGTTGATTTTTGCGAAGGTTCGTGATGATATGGATGATAATACGGACAGAGCAATACTTAAAGAGTTGAAGAAGACGGAAGGTGGGAAGAAAATTAGGGGGAAGATTAAGGAAGCTGAAGTGGTGGAAAACAAAAAAACTGGAACAAAAATTACAAGGGTTCATGCGTCTGATATTAAAAAGAAAAGGAGATAATAAATGAATAAAGATGAATCAATTAGGTTTGCTGCGAAGTATCTGGAGGATCTTTTGAGTTTCTTCGGGGTTAATGTGGCGGTTTATTCTACGATTGATGATGAAGTGATACAATTATCTGTACCATCTACGTCGCTTAATTCGCTACTGATTGGTAAGAACGCAGATAATTTGCGGGCTCTACAACATATTGTGTCGATGGCGTTAATAGCGAGAGAAGCGGAAGTAAGTCGTGTAAATGTAGATGTGGCAAATTATAAGCGACAGCGAGCGGATAGAATTGCAGATAAAGCAGAAGGATGGATTAGGAAAGTACGAGAGACAGGGGAATCGATGGTGATTAATTTGAATGCGGCGGATAGACGCGTAGTGCATAAGGTAGCTAGTGACTATTCAGATATTGAAACTCATTCCGAGGGGGAAGGGCGGGAAAGAAAACTAATTATTAGTAAAATATAGAATTATTTTCTGTTTAATAAATAATTATTCTAGTACTTCTACGTTTTCTGCAGTTTCTTCTATGGTTTCTGTATTTTCTGTATTTTCTGATTCTTCAGTCTCTACTGGTGGAGTCCAGAGAAGTTGTTCGTGGACATAGTTTTGAATTTCGGCATAATTGCCGTCACCGGCGGATGGGATGACATAGGAGATACCATCAATGGTGGCGGTAGTCATGTAATAAATGCCATTAATGTAGTCGATTAATGTAATTTGGCGAATGGTGTCAAAGTCAAATTCGAAGGTGAGGTGGGCGAGGGTTTTTAGCTCTTGGAGGGAAAGATTAGTGCGAAGATTATCGCCGAGAGTTGAGGCAAGACTTAGCATATCTGTAAGTGAGAGATTTTTTTCAAAGATGCGGTTTTTAATACCGATGAGAATTTTTTGTTGAGATGTGCCGCGAGTAAAATCGCCTCCCATAGTACCATGACGAGCGCGTGCAAGACCAAGGGCTTCTTCGCCATTAATGGTATATTCAACGCCCGCTTCGTAAACTGCATCGGTCCACCCATAGTCGGCAATATCTTCATCAAGGACGATGGTGATACCACCGAGGGTGTCAACAATAGAAACAAGGGAACCCCAGTTGAGATGGGCGTAGTATTGGAAATTAACTCCTAGTACATCGCCGACGGCTTCCATGAGAGCGGTAGCGCCAGAGTTTTCGTCGTTACCGTTTTGATTATTACAGAGATAAACTTCATTAATTTTACCAGCATAACAGGCGCCGGGAACTTTTAAATCGCGAGGGAGAGAAAGCATTACAACGTCACCGGTTTCTTGATTGAGGCTAATCATCATAATGGAATCGGTGAGTTGGGAGCCATCGTGGGTGCCATCGCCAACGTCACCATTCATATCAAAACCACTGGTGCCGAAGGCCAAGATATTAGTACGACCATTTGCGTCGGTTTTAAGGGGTTCGTAAGTTTCATCCATGAGGGAAATGAGGTCTAGGACATTACCTTGTCCGCCGGTAATTTTGGCAATAATATCGTTTCCCCAGAAAACGGCCCAAGCAATTAAGGCAATTAAAACAAGAACAATAATGAGAAGAATAGTAGTAACGATTTTGCGGGTTTTTTGAGGTTTTTGGGATGATTTCTGAGGTTTTTTTGCGGTTTTTTTTGAATCTTTTACTTCATCTTCTGTTTTTTTCATAGTTTCTTCGTAGGTGGTAGTTTCTGATTTTACGTCTTGTTTTGGTTCTTCGACAGCAGTTAGCTCGCCGGTATCACTGCTAAAATCAAAGGCCTGAACTGGTTTTAAGAAATCATTTTCTTCTGGGTCGGGACTAGTAATTTTAATAGTCCGAACTGGTTTATTCGGATTGGTTTTTAGCTTAGGAGTCGCAGCGGTTTTTTTGGCACTGTGAGTAGAAAGCCCATCGATTGATTTATTTTCCTTCATTATTTATAATTATAACATATGAAGGTGAAAATAACTAAAAAACAACAAGCAGTTTTGGATTTTATCCAAGATTTTACAGATGAAAATGGATATACGCCGAGTTATCGTGAGATTATGGCTGGACTGGATTTATCAAGCGTATCGGCGGTGGCAGAACATATTGATAATTTGGTGGAAAAAGGGATTTTGAAAAAAAATCCAGGGGAGGCGAGGTCATTAGAGATTTTGGATTATCGCCATACAGAAACAGTTGAACTGTTTAAACTGGGGCTTAGTAGGGCGACGGATGAGGAAAAAAAGATTTTGTTAATAGCAGCGGATCTATTAAACTTAGACCTTGAATAAACTCTGAAAACCATTATAATAATAGTAGGAGGTTTATTTGTCAGCTCAACGAAAAAGAAGTAAGAAATGGGTTTGGTGGGTGGTTTTTGGTGTGCTGATTGTGATAGCTGGCGTAATATGTTTTTTAGTGTGGGAAGGATACTTTAAAGATAAAGAAAATTTTGGGGAAGATAAGACAAAACAAGCGACAATTTACGTGGAAGAAGAAAAGACGGAAGAGAAAAGTGAAAGTAAGAAGGAAGTGGAGTCAGTAAAGAAGGAAGAGATAATACAATATGAGGGAGAAAATCCTAATGATGAAGAGATGATTACGGGGGCAGTAACTTATGCTGGCGTGACTGGGGATAATTTGGTGATTCGGGTGAATATTGATCAATATTTGGCGAGTGGAAGTTGTGAACTGGTGCTAGTGCGGAGTGGAGAAAACATTTATAATGAGACGGTGAAAGTGATAGATGCAGTATCGACGGCGACTTGTCAAGGATTTAATGTGCCAGTTTCTAGATTGGGTGAAGGAGAGCTTGATGTAGTGGTTTATGTAAATGACGGCGAAAGGACTGGGGAGATAAGGGGGAAGGCCGAGATATGAAAAATATAAGGAGGCGAGATAGAAGAATAGGATTTGCGATTTTGGTGGTGTTTGGTCTAGTGTTTTTGGTGACTTTGGTGACGAATCTGACGCAAAAGAAAGAGATTGAAGTGAGTGCGGCGAGCCTAAAGGACTTTGATCCAGGGTTTATTATTTCCGATTATGTGATGGGGAACTATAATTCTATGACAGAGGCGGAGATTCAAAAGTTTTTAACATCGAAAAATGCGTGTAAAAATACTGATAGTGAGTTATATGAAGAGCTTACAAAAACCTCGGAAGCGAAATGGCATTTTGAGAATGGTCATTTTGTATGCTTTTCGGAAGAAAAATTTGGAGATGGGGAAATTATTGGTAAGGGGGAAACGGCGGCGCACATTATTTGGCAAGCGGCGCAAGACTATAAAATTAATCCGCAGGTATTAATTGTTTTATTACAAAAGGAGACTTCGTTAATTACGGATCCAATTCCGAATAATTATGACTATCGGAAAGCGACTGGATACGGTTGTCCGGATTCGGCGCCATGTTCTAGTGAGTATTATGGGTTAAAAAATCAGGTGCGGAAAGCGGCGGCGTTGTTTTCGCAAGTTTTAAATGGAGGATGGACGAATTATCCGCTTGGTGAGAACTATATTCAGTATAATCCGGCGAAATCTTGTGGCGGGACGACGGTAAACATTAAATCGCTGGCAACGTCGGCGCTGTATCGTTATACGCCATATCAGCCGAATGAGGCGGCAATTAGTGCGGGATATGGGACTGGAAATAATTGTTCGGCGTATGGGAATAGGAATTTTTATTTGTTTTTCCAGGATTGGTTTGGGGGTATTACGGAAGAAAAAACGATTATCGGGTCGTTTAATGATATGGTGGCGCCGAGGTTGTTCTTTGTGAAAGCGGGAGCGAGATATGTGGAACCAAGTAGTGGACAAATATATGTGCGAAAAGGAGCGAGTTTTGAATTTTTCAAAAGCTCAAGCACGCAAGGAGCGGAAAAGAATTTATGTTTAGCATTGGAAAAGGATAAAAATTGTTATTTGTATGCGGATCTTGAAGAAATAAAATTAAGTGACGTAGTTTCGCTTGATGTGCCGAGAATGATGGTGGCAAAAGAAAATACAAAGTTTATTGATTACAAGAATAAGAAGTTTGGAAAGGAGATAAAGGAAGGGGCGGAAATGATTTTCCATTATAAGGTTAATGTGAATGGAAAATTATGTTTGATGGAAGAAAAAAACACGGACTGTGTCTTGTACACGAATTTAAAAGAATTAGATGCGCCGGTTTTTAAGAATATGGCAGTTAAGCGAAACTTTTATGTGGAGATGAAGCAAACGGTGATTAATACGAAAACTGGGATTGAAAGGACGATTGAGGGTGAAGAGAAACTATATTTTGAAAAGTTAACATATTGGAAGGGGCAGCTCTGCCTTTATTCAAAGAGTTTGAAGGATAACGAATGTATTTTGTATAATGATTTAACGGAACTTAATAAGGCGAAGATTGAGAAGATGGCGGTGGCGCGAAATATGGCGATTAATAAAGGGGTAGTGATTGATGCGGAAACTGGTAAAGAAATTAGAAAAGTAGAAGAGAAGGTGTTGTATTTTACAAAACGGACGATGGCCAATGGGAAGTTATGTTTACAGGCGGAAAAGATGGTAGGAGAGGAATGTGTTTTATATGAGAATTTGAGTGAAATACCAAATTACAACGAAATGACACGCGCGAGAAAATTAACTACAATAAAAGAAACATATTATTATGATACATTAAATAATAAAAATGATGAAGTAATTAAGAGTGGGGTGGAATTGTATTTTAGCGCAAAGACAAATGTAAACGGGAGGCTATGTCTTCAGACAAAAGAAGATGCGGAAAAGGGCGTTGAGCGATGTGTGTTTTATTCTGATTTAAGAGAAGAATAAGTGTGTTATAATAATAGTAAATGACGCATGGAGAGAAAAATGCAAGGGTAGGGATTTCACTTTTAGCCTACAATCAAGGTGATTATGTTGATGCGGCGATACAGGCTTTAAAAAAACAAACTTATCAGGATTTTGAGATTTTTTTGGTGGATGATGCGTCGGATGATGGAAAAACGACGGAAAAATTAAAAAAAATTAATTACGACAAGATTACAAAAAAATTTTTCTTTAGGGAGAATTTGGGAAGTGCGGCGCGTAGATTAGAGCAGTATAAATCAATGAAGAACGAATATTTTTTGGATCTTTGTGCGGATGACATTTTGGCACCAGAGTTTTTAGAAAAAACGGTGAGGTTTTTGGATGAACATCAGGATTACGGGGCGGTGAGCGTAAATATTCGCTTATTTCGAGAAGAAATTTCGGATTATTATAGTGAGCATAAGTTTGACGAGAAAAAAATGATTTTGCCATTTGAACTGGCGAGGAATCAAGTTTTAGGATCGTCGCTGGAAAGACGACAGGCGATTTTAGATGCTAAACTTGATGGCGAAATGATGAGATACAATGATTGGGAAAGATGGATTTCAATGATGGAGGCGGGATGGAAGATTGGACTTGTACCGGAGTTTCTGTTCTATTATCGGCAGGTTGATACTTCGCTTTCACATTCGGCAAGTATTAAAGACGAAATGGAAATACGTGAAAAACTATTAAAAAAGCACGCAAAAAGTTACCAAAAATATTATAAGGAAGTAATTATAAATATGGAGCAAGCGTTTCTTGAAGTGTTGGATGGGAAAAATTGGTTGGAAAAACAGTATGAAAATATGGGACGGGAAATTGAAAGATTAAAAAAGGAAAATGAGGAATTGAAGAATAGAACGATAAAAGAGATGATTAAGCAGAGGATAAGGAGCAGAAATGAAAAATAATGTTGAACTTAGTGCGATTATTACGGTGCATAATGAGGGGATTTTGGTGCATAAAACGATGAGAAGTGTATTTTTAGCACTTGAAAAAGTGAAGGAGGCGGGAAGAAGTTTTGAGGTGATTGTGCATATTGATAATGGCGATGAGGCGACAAAAAAGTATTTTGATAGATATAAGAATGACGAGAATGTGCGAATTTTTGAAAACAGTTTTGGTGATACGGGGCCGTCGCGGAATTTTGCGGTTAGTAAGGCAAGGGGGAAGTATGTGGCTTTCTTGGATGGAGATGATTTGATTTCGGATAATTGGTATATTCTTGCGATGGAGATTTTGGATAATGCGACGGAGGAAGTAGTGGTACATCCAGAGGCGATTTTGACTTTCGGGGTGGAACAAGAAAACGTCTTGACAATACAAAAGGAAACGGAGGATTTTAAGAAAGATATTTTAATTTTAATCGGGGAAAATAGATGGGGGTCTGGATTAATGGCAAAAAGAGAAACACTTTTGAAAATGCCATATCGTAAAGTCGGGGGCGGATATGGGCACGAAGATTATATCTTTAATATTGAAGCTGTAACGCGAGGAGTTTTTCATAAAATCGCTAAGGGGACGGTGTATTTTTATCGGCGGAGTGAGACGTCGAGATTATCGGCGGGACAACGGGGGCATGTAATTATTCCGTATGTGGAAGCTTTTGATTTCGAAAAGGTGAGAGATATTGATGATGAGGGTAAGGTTGATAAAAAAATAGAGTTTAAAAATCAAGCATATAAGGTTTATAAAAAAATACGAAATAATGATAGGTTGAATTATTTTATTACGCCGGTTGCGAAGGTGGCGCTTAAGGTGGTTAATCGTGGAAGAGTTGGGGGTAAAGTGCCGAGTTTTGTGGTGGATGAGTGGAAAAAAATGAATCAGATAGACTCGCAATTGTGGCCGTATAAACAACTACTAAATGAAGTGCATAAATATCAGGCTGAAGAATATATCGAAGTGGGACGAGCATACTGTAGAATGGCGAGAAGTTTGGGGGCGGAGTATGATTATGCGATAATTACGCCATGGTTAGTAAGGGGTGGTGCGGATAAGGTGGTTTTGAATTATGTTGAGGCGCTTAAAGAGATTAATCCAGATTGGAAGATTGTGGTTATAACGACGCTGCCGGTTAGGAATACGTGGCGGGACAAACTTCCAAAAGATGTGGATTTTGTGGATTTTGGAAACGAAGCACAAGGTTTAGCGCCAAATGCACAGGATATTTTGTTTTCTAGAATTATTACACAGCTTAGAACGCCGAGATTACATATTGTTAATTCTGAGTTTGGATATAATTGGGTGCGAAGTCATAAAGAACTAATACGCAATCATTATAAACTTTACGTATCATTGTTTTGTGATGAGTTTATTCCGGGAAGTAAGATGAAGGGGGTGTTTACATACAGCAATCCGTATCTTTTGGAGATTATTGATGAAGTGAAAAAAGTTTTTACAGATAATGAAACAATAATTAAAAAAACGGTTGAGAAGAATGCGTTTGATGAAATGAAGTTTAAAGTGCATTATCAGCCGGTAAAAGACGTTAAGATTGAAAAGATGAAGAGGGAGAGGAAACGGGGACCGTATAGGTTGTTGTGGGCGAGTAGAATTGTTCCGGCGAAAATGCCTGAGATGGTATTAAAAATTGGCACGAAGCTAGAAGTGGGAAAAGTTGAAATTGATATGTTTGGGGAGATGAAAGATGGAGTGGATCTAAATTTTGAAACGGTACAGACGGTGAAATATAAGGGAGAGTTTGATGGGTTTTCGTCGCTTAAAATTGAGGATTATGATGCGCTTTTATATACGGCGCTTGATGATGGAGTGCCAAATGTGATTTTGGAGGCAACAGCGGCGGGGCTTCCGGTGATTGCGAGCAATGATGGCGGGGTAGGGGAATTTATTCGAAATAATAAAACTGGACTTTTGGTGGAGGATTATTTGAATCCGGAAGCGTATGTTCGGGCGATAGAATTTGCGATAGGGAATCCTGAAAACTTGAGAGAGTATAATGAGGATGCTCAAAAATTATTACAAAAACATCATAGCTGGGAGAGTTTTGTTGAGAGCGTGAAAAAGGATATTAGTTAAAATTTGATTGAATAAATAATAATACCGGTAATGATAAGAAAAATGCCGAGGATTTGTTTTTTGCTGAGTTTTTCTTTGAAAAAGATGTAGCTTAAGATAGCAACGAGGCCATATTCGAGAGTACCTAGGATGGCGCCGAGAGTAACTGGAATGACTTTGTAGGCGTAGACGGAAAGGAAGGAAGCAAGGAAAAATATTACGTAGGCGCTAATGACTTTGAGATTAAGATATTGCTTCCAGAAACTCTGAGTTTTGACGTCGGCGGATTTTTTTAGGAGGACCTGAGAGAAAGCGGAAATGATAATGCCGATTAAATAGATACCGCTAAAAAGGATCATTTCACTCATTTGATGGCTCCTCTTTTGGGTTTGTTGCTTTTTGACTTCCGGTAATGACGAGAATTACGCCGATGAAGACAATAATGATGCCAATTAGCATATTAATGGAAACAATTTCGCCAAATAGTGTGACGCCCCAAACGAGGCTCCAAATAAGAGAAGCGGATTTATTGACGAAGGCGTTAGTTAGAGGGATTTTCTTGAGGACTTGCTGCCAGATGAGGGCGTAAATGCCGAGCGCTAGAATGACGCCGCCATAGAGAGCAATGAAGTTGAAGGACATAAAATCTTGACTAGCGGCAAATTTGGCGCAGATAGTACTAATGGAGAGAATAAAAACGGCGAGGTGTAAGAGTGCGTAGGATTGCCAGGGTTTTTTAAAAAGTCTTGTGATTGCGGAGGTTAAACTTTGTTTATTCATATTATTTTTCGAAAAATTCTTTGACTAGGTCGCATACTTTCTTAACATCATTGTCGGTCATATTATAATGGAGTGGCAAACGGAGCAGTCGGCTGGCTGCGTCTTCTGTGACTGGCAAATCGCCTGGTTTGTAATCATATTCTTGACCAAGTGGGGCGGCGTGAAGTGGTAAATAATGGAATGTTGCCATGACATCGTGGTCTTTTAGAAAATACATAAGATTATTACGCGTTTCCTCGTTGTTTAGTAAGATGAAGAAAATGTGAGCGTTGTGTTCGGCGTACTCTGGAATGTGTGGGCGACGGAGTTTACCACTTGACTCCAAGTCGGATAAAGTGTTGAAATATTGATTCCAAATATTAAGACGACGGTTTAAGATTTTGTCAAAACGTTCTAGCTGACCGTAGAGAATGGCAGCAAGAGTATCGGATGGCAAGATAGATGAGCCAATTTTGTACCAAGAGTATTTATCAACCATACCATGAAGAAATTGTTTGCGGTTGGTGCCTTTCTCGCGAATGATTTCGGCTTCTTCCATCATGGCGTCATCTTTAATATAGACGGCGCCACCTTCGCCCATGGTAAAGTTTTTGGTTTCATGAAAACTAAAACAGGCGATATCGGATGCTAATCCGCAAGGTTGACCTTTATATTTACTGCCAATGGCCTGAGCTGCGTCTTCTACGATCATGAGATGATGTTTTTTGGCGATTTGGTTAATTTTATCCATATCACAGGAAATACCTGCATAGTCTACCGGAACAATAACTTTGGTATGTTTGGTAATTTTATCTTCAATTTTATCAACGTCCATATTCATAGTGTCGGGGTTGATTTCAACGAAGATTGGTTTAGCGCCACGAAGCATAAAAGCGTTTGCGGTAGAAGAAAAAGTGAATGAAGGGACGATGAATTCATCGCCTGGTTGGATTTTTGAAAGGATGGCAGCAAGTTCGAGGGCGGAACTACCAGAAGTAGTTAGTAGAAAATTATTATAACCGTAATGATTAAACCATTCGGTGCAAAGTTTGGTGTATTTTTTATCGCCAGATAATAGAGCATTATCTAAAGCATCTAAAACATAATCTTTCTCTTTTTGGGTGATTGATGGTTCTGTGAAGTTAATCATAATGTTTTCCTTTCAAAACGGTTTAATTGCATTTCTTTTTTATAATCTTCGAGATATTTGAGGTAATCATATTGTGGCGTATAGCCTAGTTCGTCTTTGATGTTTTGAATATCCATAACGAAATCGTCACAATCTGGTTTATCGGGCTTATAGATAATTTCGGATGGATGGTCTTTTGGCGAAAAAACCTTGATGAAGCCTTTAATTTGGTCTTCCATGGAAGTCTTAATGCCGGTACCGGCATTATAAATACCGCTATTTCGGTTTACGAAGAGAGCGTTATAGATCATACCGCAGAGATCCTTGACGTAAATAATATCTTTGCCGGCATTTTTATCGCCCCAACATTCGATGGGCAGACCTTCCATGGCGCGTTTGATCATATAGCGATAAGAAATAAGTTTCTTTTCTCCATTAACATAATAGTATTCGTCTGGTGTGTATAAATAAATGTTTGGTAAACGAAAAACAAAGTCTTTGATGCCGTATTCGGCGTTGTAGATTTTAAGTAAGTCTACGGCGGTACATTTGGTAGCGCAATAGATGGCATGATCACCAGTTAAAATGGGTTTTCTTGGCCAATCTGGTTTTAGGGGTTTCTTATCTTTAAGATATCCATTAAGGTCAGCCCAAGTTTGCATATAAATAATTCGGTCGGCGTGAGTTTTGCGACAATACTCCAAGATGTTTAATGTGCCATTAATGTTGGTTTTGATATAGTGCTCTGCGCCAAGTTTAGTGTAGGCGGGTAAGGCTCCGGCAAAGTCTACTATGGCATAAATATTGTCAGTGGGAAGGTTTTTGAAATCGTCTGGATTTGTGATATCTACTGGTATATAGGTAACGTTAAACATTGGGTAATTATATTTTGGTTTACGACCGGAAGCTACTATTTCGTATTTTGTTAAGTCAAGATTGTTTAATAGATGGTCAATGAAATATGCGCCTAGGTTACCAGTTGCACCAAAGACAATGATTTTTTGTTTCATAGCTCCTCCTTGATATTTATTGTATCACGAATTACATAAAGAGGGCGTTCTTTGACTTGGACAAAGATATTACCGACGTAAAGACCAACGATGCCAATGACGGCAATGTTGATACCGCCCATAAGACAGATTGCGGCAATAGTGCTGGTCCAGCCGGGGACCTGTGAGGGATTGGTGAGATGAATAATAATAATGATAATAATGGCGAGGAAAGAAAGGAAACTGATAAGAGTACCTAATCCAACAATGAGGCGTAAAAATTTATCAGATTGGGAAAAAAGGATTTCAAAGGCGAGATTGAAGCGTTTTTTAAGACTGTATGAACTTTTGCCAGATTTGCGAGGTGAATGCTCTACGGCAATACTGGTTTGTTTGAAACCGAGCCATTGTAGGTACATCACATAGGCACGATGCTCTTCGCGCATTTTGGTATAAGCGTCTGCGACTTCTTTTCGCATAATGCTAAAATTGCAAAGTTCAGGATCGTATTTTTGACCAACGGCAAAACTATACATTTTATAGAATAAATTAGCAATTAGAATTTTGCGCTTAGCGTCTTGGCGGTTGGAACGTTTGGCGAAAACTATATCATATCCTTCGTCGAGCTTACTAAGGAGTTTGGGGATTTCTTCTGGGCGGTCTTGTAAATCACAATCCATTACTAGAATGTAGTCGCCTTTTGCGTAATCTAAACCGGCGAGGATGGCTTTCATTTGACCAAAATTGCGCGAGAATTCAATGCCTTTAACGTGGGTATCTTTTTGGCATAATTCAGAAATAACTTTCCATGAGTTTTGTGGACAGGCATCATTGACTAGAATAATTTCGTAGTTTTTTGTCAACGTTGTAAGGGTTTTAGTTAGACGTAAATATAACTCTTCTAAGGCGTCTTTACAACCATAAACTGGTATGACAATTGATAGTTTAGGATTTTTAATCATATAGGATTTCCTTGATTTGATTAATGATTTTAAGGTTTTTTAAGGTTTCTAGACTAAAAATGGCGAAACCCATACGGCTGCTACTGTCGGTGACTTCGTGATCGAAGGAGCTGATTTGGCTTTTGTAGTAGAGTGAACTAGGAAATTGCTTAATGACTTGGTCAATACGGGCTAAATCAGAAGGGTTAAAGATGAATTTGATGAGGGCGGTTTTTGAGTGGTCAGGATTGTTAATTGAAAGAGATTGGCCAGTGGCGACGTCTATGACAAGTTTGACGAAATCATTGCCGGTCGATATCTTGACGAGGTCGGAACCAATACAATCGCCACCCATGCGGGCACCAATTTCAATGATACCGAAGTTGCCGTTTTTATCAACTTTAAATTCAGTATGGCTGGCGCTGTTTTGAATGCCGAGCGCATCAAGGGCTTTAAATATTTCTTGTTTAATGGCAGGTTGTAAATTTTCTGGAATGTCGGAAGGTTCAGCATGGCCGGTTTCGATAAAATGTGGGGCGCCGGTAGTATATTTTTTGGTAAAGGCAAGGAAATGGTGTTTGCCATTTTGGGTAATACATTCGCAACTGTATTCGTCGCCGTCGATAAATTCTTCGATGATGGCACGATGTTCGAAAGAGGCTTGGGCGGCGGCGTTGATAGCAGATTCAATATCTTCAAACGATTCAACTTTAGTGATGCCGCGCGAGCCGGAACGGTCGGTAGGTTTGACAATGACGGGGAATTTGAATTTCTTGAGTTGCGAGGCGATGTTTTGTTCGTTGACAGAAACTTTAATGAATCTCGGAGTTTTGACGTTGGCCTCTGACATTACTTTGCGCATTTTATATTTGTTGGTGCATTGTTCAACTATATTGGTGGGGTTACAAGGCAGGCCTAATTGTTCGGCGACATAGTTAACGGTGATGGTGGCTAAATCTGAAGCGATGGAACAGACGCCAACTGGGGAAATTTTCTGGCATTCTGAAAGAATGGTGTTTTTGTCGGTAATACTAATGGGATGAAAATACGAGGCGGTTCGTTCGCCGATGTCGTTTGCGGCCCAAGCGAAAACGTGAGTTTCATAACCGAGTGAATTGGCGCGCATTATGAGTTTGTTTTGGAATTCGTTTGCGCCGATGATGGCAAGTTTTGGAGGAAGATAAGCGTGGCGGTAATTGCCAGAAATGATGTTGTCCATCCAAGCGGTATGTGTTTTATACCAGGTAATAGTTTCTTTAATGCCAGTTTCAAAATTATGAGTTGGCTTCCAGCCAAGTTCACGTTCAACTTTAGTGCTGTCTGTGGCGTAGCGTAAATCGTGTCCTGGGCGGTCGGGGACGAAGGTGATAAGGGATTCGGGCTTGTTTAATTCTTTGAGAATGGTTTTGACAACATCGAGGTTGGTGCGTTCGGAATGCCCGCCGAGATTGTAAACCTCGCCATTTTTACCATGACGAACGATTAAATCGACGCCGACGTTGTGGTCGTAAACGTGAATCCAGTCACGAACGTTTTTGCCTTCGCCGTAAACTGGGATGGGTTCGTCGTTTAAAGCATGTTTAATAATAACGGGAATCAGTTTTTCGGGGAATTGGAATGGGCCGTAATTGTTTGAACAGCGAGAAATGGTGACGGGGAGATGAAAAGTGCGTGCAAAAGCAAGAACTTCAAGATCAGCGCTGGCTTTGGAGGCGGAGTAAGGGCTGGAAGCGTGGAGAGGGGTAGTTTCGGTAAATAATAAATCGGGACGATCTAAAGGCAAATCGCCGTAGACTTCGTCGGTGGAAACTTGATGAAATCTAGTAATGCCATATTTTTTGGCGGCGTTTAGGAGATTTAAGGTTCCGAGAATGTTAGTTTCGGCAAAAATGTTGGGGTTTTTGATAGAATTGTCTACATGGGATTCGGCGGCAAAATTGACGACGTAATCGAAGCGTTCAATATCAAAGAGGCCATCAATAAAATCGTTATTTCGTAGATCGCCTTTGATGAAGCGGAAATTAGGTTTTTGAGCGAGATCTTTAATGTTGTTATAATTTCCGGCATAGGTTAGAGCGTCAAGACAAATAAATTCGTCGTCTGGATATTTTTCTGTAACATAATGAAGATAGTTGCTGCCAATAAAACCAGCGCCACCGGTAATTAAAAATTTCATTGTAGCTCCTTTTCGGCGATATTAATGAGATATTGACCATAGTCGGTTTTCTTGAGTTCTTTGCCGAGTGCGAGAAGTTGTTCTGCTGTAATAAAGCCGCGACGAAAAGCGATTTCTTCAAGGCAACCAACATAGAAATTTTGGCGGGTTTGAACGGTCTGAACGAAAAGGCTGGCTTCGAGGAGATTTTTGGGATTGCCAGTATCGAGCCAAGCGATGCCGCGAGGAAGAATCTGGACATCGAGCTTGTTATTATTTAGATAGGCATTATTTACGGAAGTAATTTCGAGTTCGCCGCGGTCGCTAGGCTTGACTTGTTTGGCGATTTCAACGACATCGTGGTTGTAGAAATATAAGCCCGGAACGGCATAGTTGGATTTTGGGACTATGGGTTTTTCTTCTAGGGAGATGGCGTGATCTTTTTTATCAAATTCTACAACGCCATATTCACGAGGGTCGGCAACTTGATAGCCGAAGATGACGGCACCGTTAAGTTTTTCTTTGGCGGAGTTTAAAATTGAGGTCATACCGTTGCCGTAGAAGATATTGTCACCGAGGATTAGACAAACGTCATCATCGCCGATAAAATCTTCGCCAATGATAAAGGCTTCGGCAAGGCCGCGGGCTTCTGGCTGGACGGCGAATTGTAAGGAAATACCGAGATTATCGCCGGAGCCGAGTAGGTTCTGAAAAGCTGGTAAATCGGTTGGAGTGCAAATAATTAGGATCTCTTTAATACCGGCAAGAAGTAGGATGGATAAGGGATAATAAATCATTGGTTTATCGTATAACGGTAAAAGTTGTTTTGATGTGGCTTTGGTGATGGGGTAAAGACGGGTGCCTTTACCACCTGCTAAAACGATTCCTTTCATTGGTTTTCTCCTTCCTGATATTGTAATTTTAATGAAAGCGGTAATTCAAAATATGTTTTGACGGCATTTTCAACCCATTCAATACCGGTCAGTCCGGTAAAGCCATAGGTTTCATTAAAGGGTTTTTTGAGATAGAGGACTTCTGGCAAATTATCGCCGGATTGGTATGTGGTTTTTGCGTCAAGAAGAAGGGAAATATTTTCTTCGTTGATAATGCGATTGCGATGATAGTTAACGAGGGTTTTAGCGAAGTTTGTGGTAGAGAGAATAATTAGGACGGTGACAAAAAGATAGATTTGGACGCGGGGGGTGAATTTTTGACGAGGTGTCAGGAGAGAAATGATGACATAAGCAATAAGTAGTAGAATGCCGAGATTGAAATTAAGGGTCGTGAAGATGACTAGAACGAGTGGGAAGATTTGGACTTCTTCAGATTTGATAAGTGGAAGTAGGTAGGAAATAGTGAGCCAGAAAAAGGCAATAGAATAGAATGTGGTGCGGAGCGGGCTATAAGGGGCCATTACCATAGAGAACTCAGCGAGATAAGCGGTGAGAAGTACACAGAGCAAAAGCGGGCTATTCTGTCTTTTACAAATAAAATATGAGCTGGCTAAACTGGAAATAATGGCGATGAGAACTGCAAGATAAGGAAGAAGACCGAGGAGTCCGATACTGCCATATTCGCCGAGATTTAAGAGATTGATGTATTTGTATGCTAAGCCAAAATAGGAGCTGACTTCTGGAATGTTCATGCGACTGATGAAAAATCCAAGAATAAAAACAAAGTTATAATATACACAGAATTTACGAAGGCTTTTAAGTTTATGTGATTTTTCAGTTGAAAGAAGTTTTAAATCTAAAAAGGCGATTAGTCCGAGTGACAAGTAGGCAAAGATTGGGGCGGAGGTAAATTCGGCGTTTTGGGTATTAAAGAGGAGACTGGTGACGGAACCGGAGCGATAAGCAACTTTTTCAAAGATGTTGTAGTTGGAGTATTCGGCAAAGGTGTCCATGCGGACGGAATTGCCTGGGGCAAAATAGAAAATTAGAAAGCCAATGATGGAAAGGAAAGCGCTGAATAGATATAATTTTTTGGTTTTTTGTTTTTTGATGAAGAGTTGCCAGGCGAGTAAGAAAAGACAAATAAAGATAGAAATGACGCCGCTTTGAGCGCTACTCCAACCGCCAAAGAAGGCGATCAAGGGGAGAAGAAGGTAGTCATATTTTTTGGTGATATTTTGAAAGAGACGGGTGTAGAAGAAATAAAAGACAAGGAAAGCTTGGAACATAGAGAAGAGGTAGGCCATGCCGCCATCCAACCAGTAGAGAACTTCACGAGAAACCCAAATAGAGAGAAGGAAGATACAACTCCAGAGAATGATGCTGACGAGCCATTTTTGTTTTGGTGAACGATAGCAAATCATTTTGGTAGAAAGACCCACGAAAGAGGAAATCATAAAGGTAAAAAAGAGTTTCCATATAATCATTGGAAGCGAAAGGGAGAGAATTACTAGAACGCCGGTGTAGCCACCTCCCCAAGATGTATAATGGGTAGTGAAGTAGTCTAATAGAGTCGATGGGTCACCATTTGCGTAAATGCCAAGAGAGTAGTCGTCGGCATAAAGGACAACTTCAGTCATTTGAAGGAAGAAAGCGCCGGTGCCAAGACACATAATAACAAGAAAAAGCCAGTTTTGTTTAATATAGAGTTTCAGACCTGCCAAAAACTTTTCCATAGGTTTATTATATCACAAAATATGG
Source organism: uncultured Candidatus Saccharibacteria bacterium (assembly GCA_964433705.1). Classification (GTDB taxonomy): domain Bacteria; phylum Patescibacteriota; class Saccharimonadia; order Saccharimonadales; family Saccharimonadaceae; genus Nanosyncoccus. The sequence continues at coordinate 23,587 of CAYSSH010000003.1, forward strand.
TAAGATAGAGATATGGAACCAGTGGTGTTTTTGATTAGAAATGTTAGTCGGGAAAAATATGGTGGTGGCGAGTCATATCAAATTGAACTTGCGAAACAAATGTTAAAACACCATATAAGGCCGATTATTTTTACAGCTTCGGATAAGTTAATTCAAGTGGCACGAGAGAATGAAATTGAAGTAGTTAGAGCGCCGTTTTTTAAAATTCAGAATTTAAGCGGAATAAGAAATATATTGTTACCTATATATTATATATGGCAAGAGTGGGCATTTTGGTGGTATAAGAAACAAATAAGACGGTTTAGGCCGGTGACTCTAAACATTCAATCGCGAGATGAATGGATTGCGGCATCAAGGGCGGGGTTAAAGATGGGGGTAAGGGTTATATGGACTGATCACATAGATTTTAGGACTTGGGTGCTGATGAATGTAAATGTTAAATATAAGAATGTGATTGGTAAGATAATCTTAAAGTATGGGGAAAAAGTTGATAAGATTATTATGATTAGCGATTTTGAGCGAAAGAATTTTGACAAAGTGACGAATAATAAGTTTAGGAATGTAGTAACGATTAAAAATGGCGTGATAGATGAATATAAAAAGTATAAGAAGATAGAAGTTGATGAAAAAGGGATATGTTATGTCGGAAGAATTGTGGATTATAAAGGGATAAATGAGTTGATTTTGGCATTTAAAAAAATTAGAGACGATTTTCCGGATGCAAGATTAAAGATTTATGGGGATGGGGAAGATTTTAAAAAATATCAGAAAATAGTGAGTGCGGAGGAGCGAATTAAGATGTATGGATATACGAATGAGCCGTTGATGGCGATGGCGGAAAATCGGATTTTTGTGTTGCCGAGTTATTATGAGGGGTTGTCGTTGTCGCTAATTGATGCTGCGATGATGGGGCGGACGATTGTGGCGACAAATGTAGATGGTAATCCGGAGGTGGTAGAAATGGGAAAAACGGGAATGTTAGTGCCGGTAAAAAGTGTGGATAAACTAGCAGAGGCGCTAAAAGAAATTTTAGAAAATGCAGAACTAAGACGAGAACTGGCGAGGGGCGCACGAATTAACTATGAGAAGAATTTTAATTTTGATAAGATTTTTGTGGAAGAGATGATTTCATTGTATAATAAAGAGAAGGAGAAGAAATGAAAGTATTGTTGACTGGGGGAACTGGTTATATTGGTTCACATACGGCGGTAGAATTAATTGAGGCGGGATATACGGTAGAGATTTTAGATAATTTATATAATAGTAAAGCGACCGTAATTGATAAAATTGAAGAAATAACTGGAGTTAGACCAAAGTTTTTTGAGGTAGATTTGTTGGATGCGGAGGCGCTTGACGAAGTGTTGGCAAATGGTTATGATGCGGTGATTCATTTTGCGGGGCTAAAAGCGGTGGCGGAGTCGGTGGAAAAACCGTTGATGTATTATGAAAATAATGTTTGTGGGACGATTAATTTATTAAAGAAGATGAAGGAACATGAGATCAGGAAGATAATTTTTTCGTCTTCGGCGACGGTGTATGGCGACCAGGACGGGGTGAAGTTAAAAGAAGATGACCGAGTTGGAATAGGAATTACAAATCCGTATGGGCAAACGAAATATATGATTGAGCAGATTTTGAAAGATGAAGCGGTGGCAGTGCCGGGGTTCTGTGTGACGATTTTGCGTTATTTTAATCCAGTTGGGGCGCATGAGACTGGACTAATTGGCGAAGACCCAAATGGGATGCCGAATAATCTGATGCCGGTGATTATGAAGGTGGCACGTGGTGAGATCCAAGAATTAAAGATTTATGGCAACGATTATAATACGCCGGATGGGACTGGAATGCGGGATTATATTCATGTGATAGATTTAGCGAGAGGACATAGAATTGCTTTGGAGAAGATTAAACCTGGTGTAAATATTTATAATCTGGGAACCGGAGAGGCGACGTCGGTAATGGAAATGGTGAAGGCTTTTGAGAAAGTAAGCGGCGAGAAAATAAAATATGAGTTTTGTGAACGGCGGGCAGGGGATTTGGCAAAAATATACGCGGACGTGAGTAAGGCGGAGAGGGAGCTTGGGTTTAGAGCGGAGTTGACGATTGATGATGCAATGAGGGACACGATTAATTATTTAAGGAAATTAGAAAAATAATGAAGTGGCCATTAGTGACAATTGTGGTGCCAGTTTATAATGTGAAGGAATTTTTGAGGGGATGTCTGGAAACGGTAGTGGGGCAGACTTATGAAAATTTTGAAGTGATTATTGTAGATGATGGCTCTAATGATGGGTCGGAGGAGATTTGCGAGGAGTTTAAAAGTAAAAGAGTGGCGGTTTTTCATAAAAAAAATGGCGGACTTTCAAGCGCAAGAAATTATGGTTTGGAGCGGGCGAAAGGGGAATGGATTTGTTTTGTTGATAGTGATGACAGAATTAAAGTTGATTATGTTGAAAAAATGATGAGGGGGATTATACGGCATGAAGCAGATATTGCGATCTGTGGATTTAATGATGAGGTGCCGCGCGAAAAAGTGATAAGCGGAAGAAAAGCGGCAATAGAATTATTTTTAAAACAAGAAAATATAGAGATTGTGGCTTGGAATAAAATTTATAGAAAGAGTTTATTTTTTCAAAATGGAATTGTATATCCTGAAGGGCAGAAATTTGAGGATTCGCTAACGACTTATAAGCTGCTAATGGCGGCAGATAAAGTGATATATGTGCCGGAGGTGCTGTATATATATAATATACGGAGTGGAAGTATTATGGATGAGGCAAAAATAGAGCAGAGGTTAAAAAAGAGAGAAAAAGCGGCTAGAGAAGCGATAAAATATTGCGAGAAGGATAGAACATTAAAAAAAGCGGCGGAAGTGGGACTTTTGCTTGCGAAATATGCTTTTTATGATGCTTATCTTAGAGGTGAAATTGATGAGAAACTAGGAAACGAGGCTAAGGAATGGATTCTAAAAAATGCAAATAACTATAAAAACAATAATTTTTTATCCTATAAATTAAGAATTTATAATGTTTTAATGCGAAATGGTGACGGGAACCTTTATAAGGTCTTTCGTCAGATGCGACATGAATGATTATGACCATAATTTAAGATAGGCGTCGGCAATTTCGTTTGGGTCGCCATCTTTTGTGATTTTGCCATTATCTATTAAAATGGCACGGTCGCAGAATTTGCGGACGTTTTCCATGGAGTGAGTGACGAGGATGACGGTTTGATGGTGGTCTTTTAGGGAGGCGAAATAATCTTCGCATTTTTTTTGGAAAGCGGCATCACCAACGGCGAGAACTTCGTCGAGGAGGAGGATGTCACCGCGAGCGCGAATGGCGATTGAGAAGGCAAGACGAACTTGCATGCCGGAAGAATAGTTCTTGAGTTTTTGGTCTTGAAAATCCTTTAGCTCGGCGAAGTCCCAAATGTCGTCGTACATTTGATCCATTTCGGAATTGGAAAAACCAAGTAAGGCGCCATTCAAATAAACATTTTCGCGACCGGTGAGTTCTGGATTAAAGCCAACACCAAGTTCAATAAATGGAACGAGAGTACCGTTGATAACTACGGAGCCTTTTTCGGGATAATAAATACCAGCAAGAATCTTAAGAAGGGTGGATTTACCAGAGCCGTTACGGCCAACAATGCCGACGAATTCGCCTTTTTTTATGGTGAAGTTGAGATTTTTAAGAACTTTTTGTACTTTATAGCCTTTAATGCCACGAAGGCGATTGAAGAGGGCTTGCTTTAGACCGGCAGCTTGCTCGGTTGGAAGATTGAAACTTTTATAGAGTTCAGAAACGGAGATAGCCGTTTCGTCGTTCGTAGAAATTTCAGTACGAGTACCAATTTCGCGCTTCATTAGACCTCCTCTGCGAAGAATTTAGATTTACGGCGAAAGGTGGTAGCGCCAAAAATTAAAATAGCTAGTGTTAGAATGACTGGAATGAGAGAAAGGAAAATGTTGCCCAGGTAACTCCAGGTTGTAATGGCTTCATGGGTAATAAGTCCGAAGCGAATGTCTTGAATAGCTTGTGAAATGGGGTTTAAAAGGATGATTTTAGCAGCGAGGTCACTAGTTGTGGCGACCATGGCGATTGGATAGATGATAGGGACGGCATAAAAGAGGGCCTGAATAAGAACATCCCAGATAGAGGTAATATCGCGATATTTGACATTGATTGAACCAAGCAGAAAGGCGATGCCGAGAGAAAGTAAATAGAGTTCAAAAATAGCGGGAATGACGAGGAGCCAGGAGAGGTTAAAGGTGACGCCGTTAATTAAAGCAAAGATAATCACGACAAGTAGGTTAATAAGCATATTGATGACGGCAGTAAGGGTAGCGGAAACGACGACGATGTATTTTGGAAAGCTGATTTTACGAAGGAGATCGCCGCGATTGACAATGGCTTGAATGCCTTGAGAGGTACATTCGGTGAAGAAACTCCACATCGTAGTGCCGGCTAAAAGATAAACGGGATAATGGGGAATATCATTGCCAATTTTAAGAAGTTTAGCAAAAACAAGATAAAGTATAGCAAACATCATGAGCGGACGGAGTAAAGCCCAAAGATAACCGAGTACAGAGCCTTGATAGCGAAGCTTAAAATCGGTTTTGGTTAGCTCGGCTAAAAGGATGCGATTTTTGCGATTTAAAACACGCGGAATATTCATACCTGATATTATTTTAGCATATTTTTAGATTATCTTAAAGTATGATAAAATGGATATATGAAAAGGAGGCGAGAAAAAAACCTGCTACGAAAGTATGTGGCGGTTTTTTTGGTTTCGGTTTTGATATGTTTGGTGGCAGTAGGAATTGCGACATTTGCTAGAAAGGATGAGAAAATAAAACAAGAATTACCTAAAATTGAGATTTTTTTAAAGGATGGGTTAACGCTTGAAGAAATTAATAAGGGTGAAAAAGATATAAAATACGACGGGAATGAGGTTGCAATTACTGAGAATGGGGTAACGATGGAGTATGCCAATGTGGAAATTAAAGGACGGGGTAATACGACATGGACGGAGCCGAAGAAACCATACAGGATTAAGTTTATGCGGAAGGTTGAGATTTTGGGATTAAAGAAGGTTAAAAAATGGGCGCTCCTTGCGTATTATTCTGATACAAGTTTATTAAGAGGAGATTTAGGCTTTTATGTTGCGCGATTGATTAATTCGGATTATCCGCTTGAAGGAGAGTTTGCAAATGTGGCAGTAAATGGTGAGGATTTAGGACTTTATTATGTAACACCGACGATTACGATTGGTAAAAATGTGGTAGATTTAAGGGAGCCGCTGGGGGTTTTAGTGGAACTAGATGGGGCATGGTATGATTATACGGATGATGTAAAGTATAAAACGGTGAACGGGGATTATTTGGTAGTGAAGGATGTAGCATCGGATGACTTGGAAGAAGAAGCGGCGGAGATGTTTGGGAGGGAATTTGACAAGTTTGAAGAGGCAGTAAAAAGAAATGATTTTGCGGGAGCGGCAGAGATAATGGATATGAGGTCGCTTGCGGAGTACTTTTTGTTTAGTGAGTTTATGCAAAATAGCGATGCGTATTTAACGAGTTTTTATTTTTACAAAGATGGGGAGGAAGATAAGATACACGCGGGGCCGATGTGGGATTTCGATGGGACGATGGAAAATAATAATTGGCGCGAACGACAGGGGGTGAGAAGTTTTGTGTCTGGTAAGGCATTGATGAGATGGGTGTTTATTGAGGAGGATGAGGTCAGAGTAGCGGCTCCGTCAGAAGGAGATGGGATGAGTTATGTAATGTATAAGTTAATGATGATGCCGGAATTTATGGATTTGGTGAGGCGAATTTATGTTGAAAAATTGGCAGGGAAAAAAGACGTAATGCTTTCATATTTACAGGAAAAAGCGGATTACATTAGGGATGATGCAATAAGAAATAATGAACTTTGGGGGGTGGGAGATTACGAGGCGGAAGTAGAATATTTGAAATGGTGGGTAGAGACGAGATTTAGACTGTATGATTCGGTTTATGGGGGGAGGGTGCTGATGCCGAGCGAGATAGTGACGGAGAGGTAATTTAGCGAGCGCGGCGTTTGGAACGTAAATAGGAAATACGCCAACGAAGATGAACGGTGTGGAGCCAGAACCATTCTTTGATAGTGGGGCGACCGAGCCAAGATTTAAGGTTGCGATAAGATGTTTGCCAATTTTGCCAATTAACGGAAACGACGCGCATAGTTGAGGTGGTAGTGCCAAAATTATAGATGTAGAGGGGTTTTAGAACGAATGCTGGGTCGGTAACATTGTCGTGATTTAAGTACGATTTGGTGAGATAATCCAAAACAAATTTTGTATCTTCGGCGAAATTGAGTTTTGGATCGAAATGGCATTTTTTAGCGAGAGCGGTATGATAAAGTTTATTGACAGAAGAATACATACGGCCGTCGGTGGCAAGAAGATAGAGAAGATATGATTTTTTGGTTTCTTTAGGACGACGAGGGCGAAGCGGAGTGATGTAAACATCTTCAGCGGAGTGATGTTTGAGACGTTTGTAATGAATGCCACAAACGGCGAGGGGAGTGTTTTCGCTTATGGCGGCAAGGAGGTCTTTAATAAAAGAGGGCTTTAGTTCGTCATCGGCGTCAATGAAACAGGTGTATTCGCCAGAGGCGATTTGAAGACCGAAATTGCGGGCGGAAGATTGGCCGGAATTCTTTTGATGGAAAGCTGTAATGCGTGGGTCTTTTCTGACGTATTGGTCAACGATAAGTGCAGAGTTGTCGGTTGAGCCATCGTCGATTAGAATAATTTCAAGGTTTTGGTAGGATTGGCGGATGATGGAATTTAGGCATGACGGAAGATAAGCGGCGGTGTTGTAGATTGGAACAATGACGGAGACTTTGGGGTTATTTTCAAGGGCGGAGCTAAAAGGTTTTTGGCGGGGGCGAATTTGGTCGCCAAAAACGAGGCGGTCGTAAAAAAGATAATTAAGAACCATAGTGACGCAGGTAGTGAAGATGAAAATGAAGGTAGATTCAATAAAGTTGTAGTCGAAGGGCAGGAAGATGGCTTTTGAAAGGGTGAAGAGAAATTCGTAAATCGGGGTCATGAGACTAAAAAGCCAAGTCAAAAGGGGACTGATAATGACGGCGCAGACGCCGTTCCAGAAAAAGAACATAATGATACCGCGGGAAGTAATATGACGCTCTTTCCAGGTGATTTTGGAGTGAAGAATGTAGGCAAGGACGGTTGCGGAAGCGTAGGCAATAAGGCTATCCAGCCAAAGGAGTTCATTGGTGTTCATAATGACACGAGCAAGAAAAGTATAGACAAGGAAGTTAAAAAGAGAAAGAATGATGCCTATCAGAGTGAATTTGCCGATGCGGATGGTAGTTTTTTGCGTCATATATTATATTATAGCATAAGCGAATGAAGATAAGTGGTCATTAATCACAAAAAGTGACGCTTTTTTGGTAGATGGTCATTGGTTCGCCCCAGTTAACTAGAAGATTGGCTTCAGAGAGATCGATTAAGGGGATGCGAGGCGGAGAGAGGCGAGATGGCTCAATGCAGAGCGAAGAAGAGGAGGAAGATTTAATTTCAGATAGGATGGTGGAGGTAGTTTGGCGATAAGAGAGGCGGAAAGAGAGGTGGATGAGAATGGTGATTGTTGTAAAAAATACTAAAACAGGGGTGACGAGGCGGAAATTTAGGTAAGGGAGGAAGAATTTTAGGGTACAAATTAGCCCGGCAAGATAGGCGGGTAAAAGAAGGCGTGGAGGGGCGATGACGAGAGAGGTACCGAGGATGTGGATAATTAAGAAAGAAGAGAAGACGAGGGAAATGGAGTTCTGGCTGGTGGACATAGAGCGATAAAAGGATTTTTGGAAAAACTGGTGGCGATGGTTGGAGAAGAGCAGACAGGTAATACTGACAATAAGCAGGGGGATGAAGGTGATGCCAAAATTGTAAAGTTCGTGATGGAGGAGTTGTGGGATGGAGGAGAAGATATCGCTTAGTGGGAGGTAGTCGAAAGTGGTAGCGGCGGATGTGGAAGTATAATGATCTACGCCAGAACCGGCAAACCAGCAAATAAGGAAACCGATGATGGTACCGAGTAGGCCGGAAAAAAACCAGAACGGAGGGCGTTTAAGAGAGCGATGTTTAATGAGGCAGTAGAGAATGATGGTGAGAAGAAAAGCGAGCGGGGTGATAGTGGCGGACATACCAAAAATGATGCCAAGAGGGAGCATCGTGAAGGAAAGGAGTTTAAGATGGTTTTTTGGAGGGTGATTGACAAGAAGATTATAATATGGAATTGTAATAAGAAGGGTAATGAGGACAAGGGGGACGTAATTGTGAATCATGGAGAATTCGATATAAAAGGGGCGACCGAAAGGAGTAATAATCAGGAGAAGGAAACTGGCACAATAAACTAGGGCATCTTTGATGAGAAGTTTAGGTTTACGGCCTAAGATGAGATAGGTGGTGAGGTAAAATGTAAAGGAAGCGGCGGCGACATCGATAAGACGGAAGATGGTGTCGATGCCAAAAGTGAATTGGTAATCAAAAAAGTCGATGATAGACCAAGCGTACATATCGGTTAGGCGGGAGTTGTAATTGAAGGCAGTAATGGCGTCATTTAGGGGGTTAATGTTGGCACCGTTTGAGAGATTGCCGGCACCTTGCCAGATATCTTCGCCGGAGGCGGTGATCAAAAAATAACTAATAATAAAGAATAGGACAGGGAGGGAGTAAAGGATGAGTGCCAAAAAACGAGGTTTTTTGGAGGACTTTGTGTTTGGTTCCTTTTCGAGCGGTTCTGCCATAATGCTATTATATCACTTTATGATATAATTAGGGTATGAAGCAATTAATTTCGGTGGTAGTGCCAATGTACAATGAGGCGGCGGGGATTCGGCAGTTTTTGGATGGGGAGCTTTTGCCGGTGCTATTACGGCTCGACTGTGGGGCGGAAGTGATTTTAGTGGATGATGGATCGCGGGATAAGACTTTGGAAAAGGTGCGGGAATGTGAGATTTTTCATAAGTTGCCGGTTAGGATAGTAGCGTTTTCGCGTAATTTTGGGAAAGAGGCGGCGCTTTCGGCGGGGCTTTTGGCGGCGCAAGGTGATGCGGTGGTGATGATTGATGCGGATGGACAGCATCCGGCGGAAGTGATTTTGAAAATGGTGGAAAAATGGCGTGATGGGGCGATGGTGGTGACGGCAATCCGAGGAGCGAATACGACGAAGCACCGGGCGTTTTCGAAAGCTTATTATGTGATAATGAAAATGCTTGTGGGGCGAAATGTAGTGGTGGGGGCAATGGATTTTCGGTTGTTGGATAGGGTGGTGGTGGATGAATTTTGTGAATTTTCAGAGCGGAATCGGTTGACGCGGGGGTTGATTGATTGGCTAGGTTTTCCGCAAGAGTATATAAAGGTGAAGACGAAGGGGCGGGTGAGTGGCAAGCCAACATATAGTTTTAAGAAATTAATGGCGCTTGCGGGGGATTCGATGGTATCGATGTCGAGGACGCCGCTGCTTTTGTTTGGATATATTGGGATATTTATTATGGTGTTTTCTGGTATTTTGGGGTTGTTTATTCTGATTCAGCAATATATTTTGGGCGATCCGATGGGACTTGAATGGAGCGGAGCGGTAGCAATGAGCGTGTTTGTGTCGTTTTTGATTGGGCTAGTTTTGGTGTCGCAAGCGATGACGGCGCTCTATATCTCGCAAATCCATGCGGAAGCAAAGGGGCGGCCGTTGTATGTGATTGATAAGAGAAAGTCAGTTGACAATACGGATGACTTTGTTGCTGGTCGGCAGGAGCGAGATATTGAGGAGAGTCGAGATTCTGGGAGGAATAAACAAAAGCGGGATATTGACAAAAAGGAGAAAGTGTGATAAAATCTAAGCATAAGCATTCCGTGCTAATTAGTTTTGATGTTGAAGAGTTTGACTTACCGAGAGAGCACGGAGTGGAAATTTCGCTTGAGGAGGGGATAAAAGTATCGAAGTCTGGAGTAGAGAGAATTTTGGAGTTGTTGGAGCGATGTGGGATAAGGGCGACGTTTTTTGTGACGGGGAATTTTGCTAGTTCTGCTCCGGAATTAGTTTGTAGAATGGTGCGAGAGGGGCATGAAGTGGGCTGTCATGGAGTGGATCATTTTAACCCGGCGGAAACGGATGTTGTGGAATCAAAAAGAATAATTGAGGATGTGGTGCGGCGGGAATTTCCAAAGTTTAAGGTTGATGGATGGCGGCAACCGAGAATGTTTAAGATTGATTATGGGGAATTATTGCGGCAGGGGTTTTTATATGATTCAAGCGTAAATCCAGCGCTGATTCCGGGGAGATATAATCATTTGGATGTGCCGAGGAAGCCATTTTGGAAGGCGGGGATTGTGGAAGTGCCGGTGTCGGTGGCGACGGTTTTGAGGTTGCCGCTGTTTTGGTTGGCGCTACATCTTTATCCGGTTTATGTTTATCTTGGACTGGTGAAAATGGATTTGAGGGAAACTGGGTATTTTGCGACGTATTTTCATCCTTGGGAATTTAGTGATGAATTGATGAAATACGGAGCGGTGCCGGCGTATATAAAGCGAAATAGTGGGATGAAAATGGTGGCGAGGCTTGAGAAAGTGATTTTGGCATTGAAAAAACAGGGGTGTGAGTTTGAGACTTATGGGGAGTTTGCTCGTAGGGTGGACAAAAAATGACTTTTTTGATATAATATTTACGTTTATGGAAGATAGATTTATTCGAGTGCGGGGGGCAAGACAAAATAACTTACATGATGTCGATGTGGATATTCCGAGGGATAAGCTCGTAATTATTACGGGGCTTTCGGGGTCGGGAAAATCGAGTTTGGCTT
>CAYSSH010000004.1:0-25587 GCA_964433705.1 uncultured Candidatus Saccharibacteria bacterium
AAGGGTCAGAAGGCTCGGACTGGTCATCGGAAGATGCCGGCTGGGTTCATGGGCGGTCAGCGTGCGATTATGCAGGCAGTGCCGAAACTAAAAGGCTTTAAGTCGTTCCATAAAAAGGCAGAGGTGGTTTATACTGACCGTTTGAACGAACTGAAAGGTAAGGTGGATAATTTCTCTTTGGCAGATAAGGGGCTAATTAGCTCGCCGTATGTTAAGGTGAAGATTATTAGTCGCGGCGAACTGGCTAGCAAGATTGATCTTGAAACGCAGTTTGCGTCAGCATCGGCGATTGAAGCGATTGAGAAAGCTGGTGGCTCGTTTAAGAAGGTGGCGATTTTACAAAAACCTGCTACAAAGTCTGAAAAAAGCGAATAGAAAACTTGTTAGACTAACAAAACCCCCTTTAAACAGGGGGTTTTGTGATATAATAAGGGTATTATGGAAGAAAAAGAATTAAAGACAAGCCTAAAACAAAGGATTTTTATTATTTTGATTGCGGTGGTGATGCTTGGGTCAATTATTGCAAGTTACGCAGCGATTGTAATAAACGGGGGGGGTAGTAGTTCGACGAAAGAAGGAAGTATTAGTGAAGAGAAGTTACAGGAATATGAAACTGAGTATATGGATAAAGTAACGGCTTTTGTGGCGGCGACGGCAAGTGATTATAATGAGTTTATAAAGTTTAAGGATGAGATTACGGAATATGACGAGGAAGCGGCGAATAGTAATGGGCTAGATACGAAGGATTTATTAAAGGGGGAAGGGCGGAAGTTAGAAGAAGGTGATACGGACTATTTGGCGTTTTATGTGGGGTGGTGCGCGAATAAGACGATATTCGATTCGTCGTTTGATGATGCTTCTGATCCGTCTGGATTCTCGAAGGCTTTGAATGCGTCGCTGGGGATGATTGAAGGATGGAACCAGGGGGTAATAGGAATGAGGCTTGGCGGAATAAGAATGATGACGATACCGGGGGAACTAGCATATGGGGAGAATATGGAGATTTGTGGGGGATATAACAAACCGCTGAGGTTTATGGTGATGGCGGTTGCGAACGAAGAACCACTAAAAACGATTGCGGCGGAACTTGATGAGGCGTTTATGAAGGTTCAATATGGCCGATATGGGATTGATTACGAGTCGGTACAAAAGTAGGTTTGAGCGAAAAGTGTGGGAAAAATTACGAAAAACACTTGCATTTTGAAAATGGTCGTGCTATGATGATAAGTATGAAGGTAAATCATAAGGTACTTATATTGGGAATGATTAGTCTAGGGATGTTCGGTTTTGGCGGGACATTGCTTGAGGGCATGGCGCTTGCGGCGGGGAGTGAAGCGTATCAAGATTCTTTTGATTTAAAGTTTACCTTTAATCCGACTTTAACTTTGACATTAGGGGCGACGGAACTTACGATTAATAATTTAGCGCCGGGAACGAGCGGGTCTAGTTCGGCGGTGAATGTGGCGGTAGCAACGAATAATATTGCTGGCTATACTTTAAAAGCGACGGTTGGGAATGCGAGCAATCCTTCTACGGAACTAAGGATGAATGGGACGGATACGGCGAATAAGTTTAATATGATTTCGACTAGCGGGAGTCTAGCGAAAGGGCAATGGGGGTATTCGACAAATGGTGGGAGTAGTTTTTCGGGGCTGGAATTATATACGGGGACGCCGACGGAGATTAATACATCTTCGACGCCGACGGATGGTTCGACGACTGGGGTAACGTCGTTTCAGATTGGGGCGTATGCGGACGATGCGCAAATTACGGGAAGTTATACGAACGTGATTAATTTTACGGCGGTGACGAACCAGTTACCGATGGTAATTGAAACGGTAACCTATCTCCAAGACCTCTATGGTATCTCTAACGCCGATAAGACTTCGCTTCTTGCCTCCATGACCGAGAACCAAGCCTACTCCCTAAAAGACAATCGTGACGAACAAAGCTACTACGTCGCTAAACTCGCAGACGGCAACATCTGGTTCTTAGATAACTTAAGGCTAGACCTTACTAACTCTACTACCAAGGCTAACACAACGCCAGCTACCACCAATGCTTCTGAGACAGCTCTCAACTGTCTTACTGGCCGCACTACTGGCTGTACCTCACCATACACTACTGCCGCCGACGTAGATTGGGGGTCATCAAATAGCTATACCGCTGCTATGTCTAGCGCGACTTACGCTACTACTATAGACTCTAATTCCGATAACAACTGGGGCAACGGCTCCCATATGTATGGTGTATATTACAACTATTGTGCAGCATCTGCTGGCTCTTACTGCTACGCTTCTAACGCATCTCCAGATGGCGTGAACGCTTCTGAAGACATCTGCCCAGCCGGCTGGCGCATGCCTACCGGAGGTACAACTGGCGAATGGGGCGCCCTAAACTCGCTTATAAACAACCGCACTGCCTCTGACTTTGCTTCTATCCAGGCTAGGTTGTCCTTGCCCCTCTCTGGCTACTTCCTCAGTGGGTCGGCGATGGGTCAGGGTTCGAACGGCTACTGGTGGTCTTCTACGCGGTACAGTGGCATCAGTATGTACTACTTCGGCGCGTATGCTACGGGTACGCATGCGACGGACTACGGCGGTCGCTACGACGGTTACTCGGTGCGGTGTCTATTCTCGGCTTCGTAGCCCCGTAGTATCCGCGTCTTTCCCGCGCTTCCTCGCGGTGTGTTCCCGCTGGACGACATAATTTGACATACAGTGGTTTTCCTGTGCTCCTCGTGGTATAATGGTGAGTATGAAACGGACGTTTTTCTTTTACGATTTGGAAACGAGTGGACTTTCTGCCCGCGAAGATCGAATAATGCAGTTCGCGGGACAAAGGACGGATGAGAAACTTAATCCCATTGGAGAGTCGGTCAATCTGCTTGTTAGGATGACGGAAGATGTTTTACCAAGTCCATTTGCGATTCAGGTTACTAAGATTACACCGCAGATGACGTTGATGGATGGGGTAAACGAAGCGGAATTTTGTCGTTTGGTAACGGAAGAAATGTTTACGCCGGGAACGGTGGCGCTTGGATATAATACGGTGCGATTTGATGATGAGTTTATGCGGGCGACTTTGTGGCGAAACTTCTTTGATCCGTATGAATGGGAATGGAAAGAGGGGCGGAGCAGATGGGACTTGTTAGATGTTGTGCGACTAACTAGGGCGCTTCGTCCGGAAGGAATTAATTGGCCGGTTACAGCGGAGGGGAAGCCGACAAATCGACTGGAACTGTTGACGAAATGTAATGGCTTAGAACACGAGCATGCACATGATGCGCTAAGTGACGTGTATGCAACGATTGCAGTAGCGAAAATGATTCGGGAAAAACAGCCTAGGTTGTTTGAGTTTTTGTTTAAAATGCGGGATAAGCGGGAAGTGCAGAGACTAATTAATCTCGCGAACCCGACGCCGTTTGTGTATGCGTCTGGGCGATATGCGGCGGAATTTGAGAAAACGACGGTGGCGGTACCGATTGCGCCGGGGCGAAGCGGAAATATTCTAGTATGGGATTTAAGGTATGACGGCGCGGCGGGTGAGGAATTATTAAAAGGCAAACATCCGGTAGTGAAAGAACTATGCTATAATAAATGTCCGGCGGTGGCGCCGATTAGCGTATTAAGAGAAGAAGATTGGGCAAGGATTGGGCTGAGTCCGGAAAAAGTTGCGGAGAATTGGGAGAGGATTAAAAGAAGTGAGGGGTTACTTGAACAGATAAGAATAGAGTTAGAAAAACGGTCGGAATTTCCGCCGGCGATAGAACCGGAACAGGCGATTTATGATGGATTTTTAAGCAATACGGATAAAATAAAAGTGGCAGCGGTACGAAATGCGGACGCGAACCGGTTGGCGGATTTCTATCCGGATTTTCAAGATGTGAGATTGCCGGAACTATTGCTTCATTACAAAGGGCGAAACTTTCCGGAGAGTTTGGATGAAAAAGAGATGGAAAAGTGGGAAGACTATCGGAAAAAGCGGTTAGAGCGGCAGGTACCGAAGTTTTTGGAGGAGTTAATGAAAATTCAGGATGAGTTTTTGCGAGAAGAATTAAGACTTTATTACGAGAATTTATTTGCGTCGGATTATTAAACTTATGCTATAATTGGATTATGGATAATAATAAAGTGATGATTGTGGGCACTGGTAATGTTGGGGCGAGCATTGCTTTTTCGCTTTTAAACCAAAGAACGGTGGTAAATGAAGTTGTTTTGACGGATATTTTGGCGAAAGATGCCGAGGGGGAAGCGATGGATCTTGCGGATGCGCTGTCGGTAGCTCCGAGTTATTTGAAGATTAGAAGTGGAACTTATAAAGATGCACGAGATGCGGATGTGGTAGTGATTGCGGCGGGGGCAGCGCAGAAAAAAGGTGAGTCGCGGTTGCATTTAATGCGAAAAAATGTAAACATTCTACAGGGAATGGTTGAGCAGATAATGGCGAGCGGGTTTTGTGGGATAATGATTGTGGTGTCGAATCCGGTCGATGTGTTGAGTTATTATGCGTGGAAATTTTCGGGGTTGCCGGCGGAAAAAGTAATTGGGTCGGGAACGGTGTTGGATTCAGCGAGGTTGAGAACGCGAGTTGCGGGGTATTTGAATGTCAATCCGAAATCGGTACATGCATATCAAGTAGGCGAGCATGGAGATTCAGAAGTGACAATTTGGTCGCGAGCGGATGTGGGGGGTGTGAAAATATCGGAAATGTTGACGCCAGCGGTGATGGGCGATATTTCGGAATATGTGCGAAACGAGGCGTATGAGATTATTGAGAAAAAAGGTTCGACTTATTATGGGATTGCGACGTGTGTAACACAGATTATTAATGCGATTTTGAATGATGAAATGTTGGTTTTGCCGGTTTCAGCTTATGATAATTACTCTGGGGTGTATTATGGCTGGCCGTCGGTAGTGGGAAGAGAGGGGGTGGTGAGAAGATTAGATGTGAAAATGACGGAGGCGGAGGGGATTGCTTTGCAGAAGTCAGTTAATGTTTTGAAGGATGCGACGAAACAAGTTAGATTATGATAATTTTGAGTTATATGGTATAATAATGGTAATTAGCGTTATTAATTGAAAGAAGGTAGAGAAATGGATCCAAATAATAATACTATACCAGAAGCGCCAGTGATTGTGCCGCCGACTGAGGCAGCGCCGGTTGGGGTGCCGGAAGCGCCAGTGGTTGGGGTGACGCCGGAAGCACCGGTGATTGGAGTGACGCCGGAAGCACCGGTGATTGGAGCGACGCCGGAAGCACCGGCGATTGGAGCGACGCCGATGGCCGGAGCAGCGCCGGAAGCGCCGGTTTTTAATCCAGCTTCGATGGTGACGCCGGATGTGAATGTGATGGCGCCAGCGCCAGACGCAGCGACGATGTCTGATACTTCATCTTCGATGACTTCGTATGGAGAGGTTGAGCATAGTTTTGGGGCGACTGACCCGTTGACGGTACCAGAAGGTCCGAAAGCGCCGGATCCGATTGAGGAAGAATTGAAAATGCCACTTAAAGCGGCGGAGCCAGTACCGGGTTCGATTGGGAGTGCAGTATCAATGTCGAGCGAGGGTGTTGTGGCGGAAGCGGAAAAGCCCAAGCCGTTTGGTAAACCGGATAAGGCAAAGTCTAGTAAAACAACGATGATTCTAATTGGCGTGATTGGCGCAATAATAATTGTGGCGCTTGTAATCGTGCTGATTATGAATATGAATATGTAAAATAATTATGAAGAATGTTTATATAACAACTGCTATTCCTTATGTTAATGGACACCCGCATGTTGGTCATGCGATGGATTATTGTTTGGCGGATACGGCGGCACGTTATTTTAGGATGCGGGGCGACAGCGTGCGGTTTCAGGCGGGGACGGATGAACATGGGGGAAAGATTTTCCAGAAGGCAGAATCGCTTGGGCTACCGGTCAAGGAATATGTGGATGAGAATGCGCGGAAATTTCAGGAATTTATCCATAGGCTTAGCGCTCAGTATACGGATTTTATACGGACGACTGATGAATTGCACGAAAAACGGGTTCAAGAAATTTGGCGGAAACTTAAAGAGCATATTTATTTAGCCGAATATGAAGGGTGGTATTGTACGGGGTGTGAACGGTTCGTGACGGAAAAAGAGGTGGAGGAGAATGGGGGAGTATGTCCGGATCATCAAAAGCCTTATGAAAGACTAAAAGAAAAGAATTATTATTTGAGACTAAGCGATTTTAAATCGAGGATAATTGAGGCGATAGAAAAAGATGAAATGAAAATCGTGCCGGAGTTTCGCAAAAAGGAAATTTTGGCGTTAATTCAGAATTCGCCAGATGTGTCAATTTCGCGTCCGCGTGAACAGTTGACTTGGGGGGTGCCGGTGCCGGGTGATGATTCGCAGGTGATGTATGTGTGGATTGATGCGTTGTCGAATTATATTACGGTTTTGGGGTACCCGGATGAGGAAATTAAGAATTGGTGGCCGGCGGAGGCGCAGTTTGTCGGAAAGGATATTTTGCGGTTTCATGCGATTGTATGGCCGGCGATGTTAATGGGGCTTGGTCTAAAATTACCGAAAAATTTAGTGTCGCATGGAATGGTGCTAGTTGACGGTCAGAAGATGAGCAAGTCGATTGGGAATGTAGTTGACCCGATGGAGGTGCTGGAAAAATATGGTGTAGATGCGTTTCGTTATTACTTTTTGCGGCATATTGATACGTTTGCGGATTCGGATTTTTCGTGGGAGAAATATGACAAGGCCTACAATAATGAACTAGCGAACGATTTAGGGAATTTGGTTCAAAGACTTGCGGCGATGGCTGAGAAAAATAGTTTTGCGTTAAAGGGGGACTTGAATGAGGAACTTCCGGAAGAGTATATAAGGTTAATGGATAGATTTGAGTTTTCGAAGGCGTTTGATTTTGTGTGGGAAAAAGTCCAGGAAATAAACCGGCTGATTGATGAAAAGAAGCCTTGGGTTTTAGCGAAAAACGGTGAAAAAGAAGAGCTTTATAAAGTTTTAGACGAGTTGATTAGAAAATTAATCAACGCTAATAAAATGCTCTCGCCGTTTTTGCCGGATGCGAGCGGAAAAATTGAAGCGATATTTAGTAATCCAATTGTGCCGCCAAAAGAACCACTTTTTCCGAAGCAAAGATAAAAAATAATCCCCGTAACGGGGATTATTTTTTAGCTATTCTTATTCTTCGCAACTTAGCTTGCTCATGAAGTCAGAAAGGTAGAATCCACAGACGCCACCAATCATTGGGAAGAGCGCGTAGATTGCCAAGGCTTGTCCGACGCCAGCGATAATTTGACCGAAATCGTCACCGGATGACGGGAAGATTTGGTACATTAAAGCAATAGCTGGGTTATAAATGAAGTTATTTGACAGGCCGTAGAAGGCGAGCGAAATAACATAACCTGCGACTACGGCGAGAATGACACCGCCAGCAACGGTTGTTGCGAAAGTAAAGACGCTGCGCTTGTATTTTAAGGCGCGAGCGAAGAAGAACGCAATTGTAATAGCGCCGAGTAATTCGACAAAAGCGGTAACGAAGAACTTACCATCAGCAATTGCGGCCATAGACGGAATTTCATAGGCAGCGTCGCCGCCGGCCAAGTGGAATGAGTTGAAGATGAGCCAACCGAGCCACGCACCGATGATTTCAGCGACAATATACATAACGCCGCGAATAACGGACATGCGGCGGGTTGCCATCATGCCAACGGTAATAAGCGGGTTAAGACAAGCCCCGGAGAAGGCATAGATTGCGATGAGAATAGCTATTAACGCAAAAGCGTAAGTTGCTAAACTATGAAGACCCATTAATGACAAGACAAACATAAGTAGCGTCAAAAATGTAGTACCAATAACTTCTCCGAGCAAGGAGCCGTAGAATTTTGGTTTTTTGAAAACAGTTAGAATGCTTTCATTTTCTTCATATTTTTTTGCGAAGAAACCCTTGAAGCAAGACTTGTTGTCTTTGGATGCGGTTTCTTTAACCGGCGTTTCTGGAGCCGGAGTGTTAATAGGAGCCTCGGACACTGGTTTTTCTACAGTCTTCGCGGCAGTTTTCGGTTTAGTCGTAGCTTTAGTCTTGTTTGAAGACTTATTTGACGACTTTGGCTTCTTTGTTGCCATTATTCCTCCTTTATTTGATATTAAGTATATTATATCATAAAAAAACTATGTTATAATAAAAATATAATTAATTTAGGGAAAAAATATGGGAATAATGTTAACTCGTGAAGATGATAAAAATGTAGAACTAACGCGCCGGATTGCGGCTGACTTAAAAGCGAAAATGGAAGCGCAGTCAAAACAAGATGAAGATGAATTTGTAGACAATAGCTGGACTTTTTAGCAGAATTTGGTGTATAATATATAATATATGGATGCTAAACTTGCTGGTGCCGAGAAGATGGCTTTCGCAAAGTCTGCGAAGGGCTTTTATAGTGGCAACGGAAAAAGTGAAACCGGCGGAAAGAAGAAAGGCAGTTTTGCGGCAAAATCTGCTGGTGTGGCACTTGTTGCGGGGCTAGTGATTGCACTGATTGGTGTTGTGATTTTAACGCCAATGTTTTTGGTAGGAACGATCAAAGAGAATCTGATGAGTGCGCTTGGGTTTAATGATACGGTGGCGATTTTGGAAAAACAGGCGGAATACGTTACAAGTGAGAATTTGGCGAAAGGAAAAATGCCAAAAGGATATTCAAGTGATTTAGCGGCAAGTGGGATTGAGGTGGGGCAAGTAACGCTTGGTGGAAAATTCGTGAGAACAGATAATTACATCGCAAATATTGAGGAATTAGATTTGGTGGCAGCAGAGGGAGAGTATTATGTGCATGGTGGGGACGGGGAGCTTGTGATGAAATTCGGTGATGAGATTATTACGGCGAATAATTTTGTGGCGAAAGTAGAATCGAGTCCGAAGTTATATGCGGCTTATTCGGAGGCGCTTGATATTTCGGCGAGATTCTATTATAGCGACGCGGTAAATAATGTATATCAGGATATGGGGATTTCACGAGGATCATTTAATGGTTGGCAGAATTCGGCGGATGCGAAAAATGATGATCAGAGATTTAAAGAGGCTTTAAGTACGACGCTGGACCGGGAGTCTAGCAGAACGATTTCTGGGGAGTATATTTATTGGAATTGGGAGTGTGTGGCGTGGGATGACGATGGAAATTGTACTGACGAGGATTGGGTGGAAGATGAAGCGACATGGAGCTGTACGGGAGGCGGAAGTTCATGGAGCTGTAATAAGACAATTTATTGTCCTCATTCGGGGTCAACCAATACTGAATCGAAGAATATTTCTGGCGATAGCGAAAGTGTAGCGTCTGGAATTGTGAGCTATGTAGCGGCGAACAGCCGAAAAGATAACGTAACTGGGAATTCGGCAGAGGCTAACGCGATTCAGATGTTGAATACAGTATTGTCGGCGGACGAGCCGTATCGGGCGGCAAGTGATTTTATGGCACTAATGGAATCTATTGAAAGAGCGCAGGTGGATGGGGATGGGCCGGTAAATGAAATGATGAATTTAATATCGGAGCCACATGAAATAACCTATATGGACTACAATACACAAACGCTCGTGACGGATAATTTGTCGATTCTCGAAACGGATAACTTTAAGACGGCGATTGGACAAATGGGACAATTCTCCAAGGAGGACGCAAATAATATTTCGAGAGATAGGATTTTGAAGGCGACTGGGTCAACTAGTAAAAACTCTATTGAAAATATGCCGCTTTCTACGAGTGGAAAAAATGCTTCTGGCGATGGGCTGAAAATGAATAATACAACAAAGGCGGATAACTCGCCGGCAAATTTGGGTAATGTAGCGAGTATTGTGAACGCAATTAAAATTGGACTTGCAGATAAAAACTCGGATGTTTTCCCGACTTCGATTGGGGCGAATCGAATTCTTGAGGGAGGCTCGTTTATCTCGAATACGATTAATCAACAAGTAATTGGGGCGATGCCGTCTGATGCGGCGCAAGTTGCTTCGTACAAACAAGAAGTTAATGAGGTATTGGCGCGAAAAGCAGAGGCAGATAGGGCTACGAAAAGTCCGTTTGATATTTCTTCGCCTTATACTTTTATGGGGAGTTTAATGCGGAAAGTGGCGGTTTCGTATCTTGGAAATTATGCGGCAAGCCGGGGGAATTCATTTGGGACGATTGCTGGAACGATTGCGACGCTTGCAGGAGATTCGATTAAAGGTCTTACTGGTAACGCAACTGCGGATGGAAATGAGAATGCGTTTACTTCGATGATTGGGGATTGCGTGGTGGTGCCGACGACTGGCGCGACTTGTGACTTATACGGCTCGTCGCACAATACGGTTTATACTGGATATATGAATTATCGAGAGGAAGATTGGGCGCGGATTATCGATGAAACAAAGGCGGAAAAATTTGCGAGCGAAGCGATGAAACGGGACGCAACGGTGGGGATTGAAAGTTTTGATGTATGTTCGAGGGCTAAAGATACTGGGAGCAGCAGTTCTGGGGTGATTGGAAAAATTAAGGGATTTTTTGACAAAGTGGTTTCGGTGATTAAAAGCATTGTTAGAGTTGTGACTGGAGCGGCAGAACTTGATAGTGGCTGTAGCGATGTGGAAAAAGATGTCGCGACTGGTTCCAAATATGTTTTACATGGCGGAGTGACGGACGATACGGCGAAGTTGTCTGGCTATGCGCTTTACAGTACGGTCTCCTCGTTACTAGAGGACAAAGAAGATACTACTGCTAGTAGATAATCTGTGCTATAATATATAATATATGAATGAGTTGGAGAAATTAAAACAGGAGCTGAAGGCTCTGAATAATGAATATGCGAGAATCCGCGAGGTGCCGGTTGAAAAGCGGGCGGAATTTGGACGAGAGTTGAACGCGAGAAAGATGAAGATTCTTGAGAAGATTCGGGTGGCGGAAGATGCAAGTTTTGATACGGATGTGATGCCGCTTGATATTAGTGCGCCATGCGGGATAAACCAGAAGATGCCAACTTTTTATCCGACAATTAATGGCTCAAAACATCCGTTAATGATGGAACTTGACCGAGTAGTGGCAATTTATCAAATGATGGGATTTGATGTAATGGAAAGTCGGCAGCTGGACGACGAATTCCATATGTTTGATGCGCTGAATTTTGCAAAAGAACATCCGGCGCGAGATGGGTATGATACTTTTAGGACGGAAGAAGGTTTGATTCCGCCGGCACATACTTCGACGATGCAGCATAGAGTGTTAAAAAAATATCGTCAGAAGTTAGAAAAAGGTGAAGAAATTGCGGTTGTAGTGCCGGGGCGGGTTTATCGGAATGAGGATGTCGATGCGACGCATGAGCATACTTTTTATCAATGCGAAGGGGTTTACGTTTCAGAAGATTGTACGATGGGACAGATGTTGGGAATTTTAAGAGAGTTTTTTGAAAAGTATTATGAGCAGGAATTAAATATTCGGACACAACCTGGTTATTTCCCTTTTACTGAGCCGTCATTAGAGTTTTTGATTGAAAAGCCAAAATCACTTGGGGGAAAGAAAGGTGATTTTTTGGAAATGTTGGGGTGCGGAATGATTCATCCGAATGTGCTAAAAATGGCGGGAATTGATGCGGAGAAGTATCATGGATTCGCTTGGGGTGGGGGAATTGATCGGCTAGTGATGCTAAAATATGGGCTTAAAGATGTGCGAGATTTTGAGAATGCGAATTTAAATTTTTTGAGGGAATTTAGATAGGAGGAAAAATGAAGATTTCGTTAAATTGGTTAAAAAGATTTGTTGAGATTAAAATCCCCGATGATGAATTGATAAGATTGATTGGCGCAAGGCTTGTAGAAGTTGAGGGAGTGATTAATGAGAACGAGAAATATAATAATATATATGTGGTAAAAGTAGTTAAAGCGGAAAAAATTCCAGATACACATTTGACGCTTTGTCTGATTGATGTTGGTGGCCGAGAAATTGCGAAGGTTGAGAAAAACGCAGATGGACTGGTCCAAGTAGTATGCGGGGCGCCAAATGTGCGAGAAGGAATGCTTGCGGCGTGGATTGCGCCTGGTGCGATTGTCCCGGCGTCGGTACATGAAGATGCGCCTTTTGTGATTGGTAAGCGAAAAATGTTGGGGAAATACGAATCTAATGGGATGCTCGCTGGGGCGGATGAACTAGATTTCGGTGATGATCATAGTGGAATCGTAGAAATCAATCCAGATGAGGCGGAGGCTGGAGATTTGCTTGCTGATGTTTTTTCGTTGAATGATTTGATTTTGGAGATTGAGAACAAATCTTTGACACATAGACCGGATTGTTTTGGGATGGTTGGTTTCGCGCGGGAAGTCGCGGGAATCCTTGGGGTTAGGTTTGATGAAGAAAATATTTTTTCATCGAAGGTAGATTTTAAGAAATCCGGGGCGCTAAACATCGAAATTAAGGATGAAGGGATTTGTACGCGATATTCGGCGGTAGTGCTTGAGAAACATGGTGAAATGAAGAAAAAGTACTTGACTTGGCAGGATACAATTTTGGCCAAATCTGGAATGCGTCCAGTTGAGCCGATTGTTGATGTGACGAATTATTTGATGCTTCTAACTGGGCAGCCGCTTCATGCGTTTGACTTTGATAAATTTGTAGCGGTTGGCGGAGTGGGCCGGCCAAAAATTATTGTAAGACTTGCAACGGATGGTGAAGAACTAACGCTTTTGAACGAAAAAAAGATCATCTTAAATCATAATGATATTGTAATTACGTCAAATAATGTGCCGGTAGCGCTTGCTGGTGCGATGGGTGGAGAATCGACGGCAATTGATAAAGAAACAAGAAAAATTATAATTGAAAGCGCAACTTTTAGCTTATATAATTTGCGTAAAACACAGATGGAGCATGGAATTTTTTCGGAGGCGATTACTAGGTTTACAAAGGGTCAACCCCCATATCAGACGATGACGGTGGCGAAAGAATGTGCCGAAATGCTTTCAGATGGGTTTGAGGTCGAGATGGTGAAAGACGAATATCCGCATCCGGAAAAGATAAATGTTGTAAAAATTACAACAGATGCGGTAAATCAGTTGCTTGGGACGGATTATTCAGATAAATTGATACAAAAGACGTTAGAAAATGTGGGCTTTGAAGTAAAAGCAAAACGTGGAGCGATGGAGGTTAAGGCGCCGGAATGGCGAACGGATATTCACATCGCCGAGGACGTAATTGAGGAGGTTGGACGGCTTAATGGATATGATAATATTATGCCAGTTTTGCCATTGCATGCCACCGCCAAACTAGATAAGATGTGGACGCTTAAAACAAGAACACGCAATATTCTTTGTGGATTTGGCGCGAATGAAGTTTTGACTTACAGTTTCGTGAGCGATAGATTGCTCAAAAAGGCGGGGCTTCTTAGTGATAATTCTTATAAGATTATAAATTCAATTTCTCCTGAACTGCAGTTAGTGAGGCAAAGTATTGTACCAAGTTTGCTCGATAAGGCTTATATGAATCAAAAATTGCCAGTAGATAAATTTGCGATTTTTGAAATGAATAAAGTTTATCGTAGAGAATGGGGGATGGACGAAGAAAACGTGCCGGTCGAGAGAACTGATTTAGGATTTGTTTTGGCGGAAAGAAAAGGAGAGGGGGATGCATATTATGTTGCGAAAAATTATATCATTAAGTATTTAGAAGAATTAAACATCAGGGCAGATGTTTTACCGATTAAAAATGAGAATGTGGAGAATTTACCGTTTGAAAAAGAGCGAGCGGCGGAGGTATGGGCTGAAGGTGAATATCTTGGAGTAGTGGGGGAATTTAAAAATTCGGTGAGAAGGAATTATAAATTGGCGGAATTCTTAGCCGGAGCGGAGCTTGATATGGACGCGGTACTTTGTCTTGCAAATGCGAAGAAAACGATTGACGTAAGGGAAATTAAAAAACGTGAAGACGTGACGATTGCGACGACAAAAAATTATGGGGATGTGTTGTCTGATTTGCAACAAAAAAATCCAGAAGCGATTATTTCGCCAGTAGGAATTTATCAATTAGCAGGAACAAAAGAAAAGAAAATAACTTTCCATTTAGAATGGAAATAAAATTAGTCTTTTCAATTATACTTGTGCTATAATTGTATTATGATTTTGCTGGATAGCGTAACAAAAACTTATGCTGGCGACAAGGAGCCGGCACTTAATGATGTTTCGCTGCATATTGAGCCAAATGAATTTGTTTTTTTGGTGGGGAAATCTGGGGCTGGTAAGTCAACTTTAATGAAGATGATTACGAAAGAGGAAATTCCAGATAAGGGGAAGATTATTATTGGGGGGATTGACCTTGACTATGTAAAAAAACGACATATTCCGGGGTATCGTCGGAGGCTAGGGGTAGTTTTTCAAGATTTTAAGCTGTTACCAAGGCGGACGGTTTATGAGAATGTGGCGTTTGCGTTGGAAATTGCAGGAATGAGCGGAAAGGAAATTCGTAAGACGGTCCCGAAAGTTTTGGAGCTTGTGGATTTGTTGGATCAAGCGAAGAAGTTTCCAGATCAGCTGTCTGGTGGTCAACAGCAACGGGTGAGTATTGCGCGAAGCGTGGCAAGACAGCCGAAGATTCTAATCGCGGATGAGCCGACGGCGAATCTTGACAAATTGACGACGGAAGAAATAATTGGGCTTTTGAAACGGATTAATGATTTCGGGACAACAATTTTAGTGACGACACATAATGAGAATATTGTAAATAATTTGCAAAAGCGTGTGGTGACAATGAAAGATGGGAGGATTGTTGATGATCAGAAGAATGGTGGGATTTATAAACTGGATGAGGTAAAAGTTCCAGTAAAACCGCAGAGGATTATTCAAACGCCAGGACACGCTTTGAAAGAGGCTAAACCGCAGGTTGAACGCGTGAAGACGGTAAAAAGAAGAATGGATGAAAATAGGAGCGTAATATAATGGAAGTTAAGTTGAATGACAAAAAATCATTAAAGAAAGCATCGAAAAAAGGTCTAAAGACGATTCGTAAAACTCATGCAAAACATCCGGTAAGGAACGAGGCGCGGATTTTAAAGTATGGGACGAAGGGGTTTGCAAGAAATTTTTGGCTTTCAGCGGCGGCGACGGCGGTTATGGCGATTACATTGATTATTTTATTCGTGACGGTTGTGGCGAGTGTGGTACTTGCGAATACAGCGCAGATGATGCGTGATAAAATCGATATCACAATTTATTTCAAGCCAAATACGACGGCGGAAACCTTGGCAGAAATGTCGGAAACGATGATGAACGATCCGAATACGAAGAGTGTAGTTACATCGACTTCGAAAGATGAATATGAAAAGTTTATTGCTGAGAATGCGGAGAGTGAAGATATTTTGAATGTGATTGATGATGAAATGAAAGAACTGATGATTGCGAAGATGCAGGCGACGATGCGGATTAAGGTTTATGATGTGGCGAATCTGGATAGTATTAAAGAGTTGGTAGCAACGGATAAAACTTTTCAGAAATATATCGATACGGAAATGGAACCGACGTATGACGTAAACCAGGCGGAAATTGCGACAATTACATCTTGGGCGAACATTGCACGGATGGGCGGAATGATTTTAGCGATAGTTTTCTTGATTATATCGGTTCTAATTATCTTTTCGACAATTCGGATGGCTATTTTCTCGCGGCGAGAGGAAATTTATATGATGAAATTGGTTGGGGCAGATAAAGGTTTTATTCGTGGGCCGTTTTTGGTAGAAGCAGAGCTTTGTGGGTTAATATCTGGTATTATTGCGGCGACAGTATCATATTTTGGATTTATGTTCATGGCACCGAAGCTGGCAAATTATGGAATCAATGTTGATGAGATTGTGGGAATTCTAGAATCGAATAAGTTAATTTTAGTTTATGTGATATTTATGGCGGCGGGAGTAATAATTGGGCGTATTTCGGCGTGGCTTGCTGTGGCGAAATATTTGCATAAAAGTTCGTAATAGGACGGTTTTTCATTGACTTCTTGATACTTCTTGTGGTATGATAGTAACAAGAAGGTAATACTTATGTATAAAGTAAAAACAAACAATTCGAAAAATAGGGTGCGATGGGGGCAGAGGATTTTGTTTTTTGCGGCGATTTTTGTGATGACAGCGGTAGCGGTGGGAGTGGAAGTGAGAAAAGAATCTGACGTCGAGGGGATCTCACTAGCTTGTCGGAATAGCGAGGCTTGTCTTGAGGCGGTTGAACAACAACAGGCGGCGAACCGAAATGCGGCGGAGGCGAGTAATTCGGCAAATTTATTTCAGGCGAAAGTAAGTGAGCTGAACGCGCAGATTGCTAATGCGGAGCGCGAGATTTCATCTACGGCGGCGAGAGTGGAAAGTCTAAAAAAACAAATCGTAGAAACAGAAAAAAAGTTGAATGATGAACAGGAGGCGCTAGCGGAGCTTCTTGTAAATATGCACTTTGAGGGCGACGCGGAGCCGATTACGATTTTGGCGGGAAGTGTATCGATTTCCGATTTAGCGGAAAAGCAGGCACGAAGTGAAGTGGTAAAACAACAAATTTCAGCAACGGCGGCGAAGGTGCGAAAAGCTAAGGAACAACTTGAGAAAGATAAAGAGGAGGTTGAGGCGCTTCTGGAAGAACAGAAAGTCGCAAAAGCGGAGCTTGAAAATTCGCGCGCAGAGCAACAAGCGCTGGTAACAAAATATCAAAATGATGTGGCGGCATATGAGGCAATAGCAGCAGCGGCTTTAGAGGCCCAACGAGCGGCAGAGCAGGCGGAGAAGGAAGCGCATCCTGAACTGTATGGCGGTAGTTCTTATACTGGGTACAATACTTATCCTTGGCAAAATGATTGCCCGGATCGGCAGGATGCCTATGGAACGATGATTAATGGTGTGTATGTTGGGGGCTATGTTTGTGAATGTGTGAGTTATGTGGGTTGGAAGGCGTACGAAGCGTATGGATTATACCTCGCTTGGGGAAATGCGAACTATTGGGACGATAGAGCAAGAGCATATGGCTATACGGTTGACCACAACCCAACACCTGATTCAATTGGACAGATTGATGATTCGCTTTATGGGCATGTTTGGTGGGTTGAGAGTGTAAATGCGGACGGGTCGGTGAACGTAACAGAATATAATAATGCGTATGCGACAATGCTTTATTCGGGAGATCATCATTATGGAGATTTTGGTTCGCGTACTATGAGCGCGGCGCAAGCGGCACAGTATAATTATATACATTTCTAAACGTTTTGTGCTATAATTATAATTATGGATAAAAAAACGGAGTGGAAAGAAAAAAAGATTAGTTTTGGCAACGCAATTATTATGAGTACGGTTTTTGCGGTGGTGGGGGTGCTATTCGGAGCTTTGGGACAGAGTCTGTCTAGAGGCGAATTTGGCGTGGTTCAGGCGACGGCTGTGAGTGCAGATTGGGATTCTTTGGAAGAAGTTTATACAAAGTTAACGAGTTCATATAATGGTGAGGTAGATGCAGCTAAGGCTTTAGACGGAGCAAAAGCTGGGTTGGTTGAGTCACTAGGCGATATTTATACGGAATATTTTAATGCTGAGGCTAGCTCGGATTTTTATGATGATTTACATGGGAATGTAGGTAGTGGCATCGGGGTGGAAATGGGAATGCGTGATGGGTATGTAAGAGTGCTGAGAACTCTGCCGGATAATCCAGCGCGAGAAGCGGGGATGTTGGCTGGAGATATTATATATAAGGTGGGAGATGAAGAAGTTTGGATGATGACGACGGATGAGGTTGCGAGTAGAGTGCGTGGAGAAGAAGGTACTGAGGTGGCGGTAACAGTTGTGCGAAATGGTGAAGAAAAAACCTTCACGATGAAACGTGAAACGATTAATAATGTGTCGGAATATGTAGAATATGATGGTAATACGGCAATTATCACGATAACACGATTTGACGACAACACTGGACTTAAAGTCCAGGAAGAAGCGGCGGAGTTTGCAAAGAAGGGGGTTAAGAAAGTGATCCTAGACCTTCGGAGCAATGGTGGTGGCTATGTGGCGGCGGCGCAAGACTTATTGTCGCTTTGGCTTGATGGGAAAAAGATGTATGTACAAAAGTCAAAGCATTATGGAAACATTACAACTTCTACGGCAAGTGGAAAGGCGATTTTGAAAGATATTGAAACGATTGTTTTGGTGAATGGAACGACGGCGTCGGCGAGCGAGATTGTAGCTGGGGCTTTACAGGATTATGGAATGGCAACGGTGGTTGGTGAAAAAACTTATGGAAAAGGCGTGGTGCAGAACCTGTTGGAACTTTTTGGCGGGGCGACATTAAAAGTGACGGTAGCGGATTGGTATACGCCGAATGAGCGTTCAATTAACAATGAAGGAATAACTCCCGATGTTGAGGTTGAACGTTCCTATGAAGATATCAATGCAATGCGTGATCCACAAATGAAAAAAGCAAAGGAGCTTTAAATGCGAATTGCGATTGCGACGGCTGTTTATTATCCGATGATAAACGGCGTGGCAGTGTTTACGCATAATTTAGCGGTTGGACTAGCGAAGCGAGGACACGAAGTGATAGTCTTATGCCCGTCGCAGAAGAAAACTGCCTACTTCGAAAAAGAGGATGGGGTGATAGTGTATTATTTGAAATCTACGGAAGTCAAAATCTATCCAGATCAAATCCATAAGGTGCCCAAGAAGCGGGGCCTTTTATATAAGAATGGTTTTAAAGTTTCGGTATTTCCAAAAAAAGAAATTGCGGAAATTTTAGATAAGTTTCAGCCAGATGTGGTGCATGTACAGGTTTCTGATCCGATTGGTGTTGCAACGGTTGCCTATGCGAGAAAGCATCAGATTCCAGTTGTGACAACGGAGCATAATCAGCCGGAGGTGATTACCGAGCCGCTACATGTGCCTAAAGTATTTAAGAGGCCGATTGAAGCGGCGCTTTCTAATTATTTCGTTAGGCGTCAGGGAAAAAGTGACTTTGTGACAATGCCAACGAAAAAGGCGATAGATGACTTAATATGGAAGCGGGGCAAGGAATTTACGGTGCCAATAGCAGCTGTATCGAATGGGGTCGATTTAACAAACTTTAAGCCAGGTCATGCACCGGAGCAGGTTTATCAGAAGTATGGACTAGCAAGGAACCGAAAAATAGTTTTGTATGTTGGAAGAGTAGATCCGGAGAAGAAAGTGGGTAACGTAATTGAAGCATTTTTGCGGGGGATAGGTGGCGCATCGGAGGAAGTGTTGTTAGTTATTGTGGGCGACGGGGTGGATAAGAATAGGTTGGAGCGATTGGTGAAGAAAAATGGGGCAATGGAGAAGGTGAAGTTTTTAGGAAAAGTTTTACCGCCGGATCTTTTTGAGCTTTATAAAGTTGGCGATGTGTTTGTAACGGCGAGTGAAATTGAAACACAAGGGATTGTGTTGATTGAGGCGGCAGCGGCTGGATTGCCGTTAATTGCGGTTGACAAGGGTGCGGTGAGCGAAGTGGTAAAAGATGGCGAAAATGGATTCTTATGTGAACCAGGGAATATAAATGAGATTGCAGCGGCGCTTTATAAAGTTTTAACGGATGATAAACTGCGCCAAAAGTTTTCAGAAAATTCGATAAAAATTGCGGCGGAACATGATTTTGAGGTGACTTTGGATAAATTTGAAAATATTTATCAAAAAGTTACTAAAAGCAATACGAACTTACTTAAATAAGTTATAGAAGCGGATTTGGTTAGACAACAATGTTAAGTAACTTGGCTTTTGGTACAAAAATGGTTTTTTTGACACCAGACTTAATGTAGCTTTGAACTTTAGCGTCGGCGAAAGCAAGGGATTTGATTTTCTCTTCGTCTGACAAATCGTCAGCGGAAATTGATAATTTGGCGCGGAGTTTGCCGTTAATTTGAACGATAAGTTCGATCCTACTAGCGATGAGATACTTTTCGTCCCATTTTGGCCATTCATCGTCAGATTTGAGATGCTCTAACATTTCTGAAGCAAGATGAGGCGCAAAAGGCTTGAGAAGTTTTGCGAGAATGACGCGATCTTCATCGGAGGCTCCAACTTTATAAAGTTCGTTGACGTATTCCATAAGTGCTGCGACGGCGGTATTAAATTGGGTATGATAGATGTCTTCGGTCACTTTTTTGATAGTTTTATGCATCGTTGTGAGAGATTTTGGTTCAGGGGTCTTAAGAGTATCGTCAAAAACAAGATTATAACAACGATTTAAGAAACGATAAACACCACCAACTGAACGGGGATCCCAAGCGGCGTCAAGTTCGACTGGACCAATAAACATTTCGTAAGTGCGTAAAGTGTCGGCGCCATAACCGTCGTTGATGACGTCAAGCGGGTCGATAACGTTGCCTTTGCTTTTACTCATTTTTTTACCATCGGGGGCATTGATATAGCCATGATAGATTAACTTTTTAATAGGTTCGCGGAAAGGCAGATAGCCTAGATCGGCAAAAAACTTACACCAGAATCTAACGTAGAGCAGGTGCGCAACGGCGTGATCGGCGCCAACATAGACATCAACTGGTTCCCAATATTTAATAGCATCTTCATTCCATGCATGTTCGTGATCGTGCGGGGAAGCGTAGCGCCAAAGGTACCACGAAGAGCAGGCGTAGCCGTCAAGCGTGTCGGTTTCGCGGGTCATTTCTTCGATTTGTCCGGTTTTTTCGTTATATAAATCTATTTTGAGCCAGTCTTTAGCTTTTGACAAAGCAGAACGACCGGAATTGTCTGGTCTAAAATCATCAACTTCGGGAATTAAGACAGGCAATTGATCTTCGGGGATAAGATGCGGGTCACCATCTTTGTCATAGGCAATAGGAATTGGACAACCCCAATAGCGCTGGCGGGAAATGAGCCAATCACGCATTTTATAGGTCGTTTTTGGGGTGCCGTAAAGATCGCGATCGACCAATTCGGTTTTTACGATTGGTAGTTTAAATGCTTCGGCAAATTCTCGATCGCGTTCATCCATTGCTGGGACGGCCATAATTGCGCCAGTCCCGTAACCTGATAAAACGTAGTCGGCAACGTAAATTGGAATTTTGGCTTTGGTGGCGGGATTTAGTGCGTATGAACCGGTAAAGACCCCGGTTTTTTCTTTGTTTTCCTGGCGTTCGATTTCGGATTTTTTGATTGAGGCGGCTTTGTAGGCCAAAACTGCATCTTTTGTGTCACTAGTTAAGAGCGATTCGAGTTCAGGGTGTTCAGGCGCAACAACTAGGAAAGTGGCGCCTTTGATGGTGTCTGGGCGAGTGGTAAAAACGGTGAGCTTGCGGCTAGCGTAAGCGTGGTCTGATGGGGATGATTCGCCGACAATGGGAAAATCAATTTCCGCCCCAACCGAGCGACCAATCCAGTTTTTCTGCATAGTTTTAATTTTTTCTGGCCAATCTAAGGAGTCGATTTCTTCGAGTAACTCATCGGCATAAGCAGTAATCTTGAAAAACCATTGCTTCATTTTTTTCTTTTCAACTTCGTGTCCACAGCGCCAGCATTTACCGTTTTCGACTTGTTCGTTCGCGAGAACGGTTTGATCTTCTGGACACCACCATTGATATGACTCTTTTTGATAAGCTAGACCTTTTTCGTACAATTTAGCAAAACACCATTCAGTCCAACGATAGTATTCTGGGCTTGAGGTGTTGATTTCGCGCGACCAATCAATAAAGAAGCCGAGGCGTTTGGCTTGACGACGGAAATTGTCGGTATTTTCTTTAGTAACGATTTGGGGCGCAGTGCCGGTTTTAATAGCGTAGTTTTCGGCGGGTAGACCAAAAGTGTCGTAGCCGAATGGTCGTAAAACATTAAGCTTTTGCTGGTTATAGAAACGCGCAAGGACGTCAACGATAGTAAAGTTGCGGACATGACCGACATGAAGTCCGGCGCCAGATGGATAAGGGAACATTTCAGCGATAAACATTTTGGGAACATTAGGCGTTTCTTGTGCCACGAAAGGTTTGGTTTCTTCCCAGATTTTTTGCCATTTTGCTTCAATTTTAATAGGGTCATATCTTTCCATACGCTTAATTATACCATATTTGCAAAGATTATGATATAATCTTAATATGGTTAAGATTTATACGACGCCGACTTGTGCGTATTGTCATGCGCTGATGGATTGGTTGGATGAGAAGAACGTAGGTTATTTGGAAGTCGATGCGACGAAGGTTCCGGAAATTTCGTCAGTACCCGTAACGGAGGTTGATGGTGAAAAAATTGTCGGTTTTGACCGTCCAGCAATCAAAAAAGCCTTAAAAAAGGCTGGACTTTTGACCTAAAACGGTCTATCTTTTTATTATAGCATACTTTATCAAAAAAGTCAATACTTGCGGTTTTTTAAAAAAGGTGGTAGAATGGAATAAATTAGATATTAAATTAAGGAGTAAAATGCCTGAACCGAAAAAGCAGAGCAGTCCGCGTAAAACTGGACTCCGCAGGAGTCATTTGCGCCTTGAACTGGCTCGTAGAGTGAATAAAACATCGCCGGTGAAAGTCTTTGAGACTAAGAAGAAGACACCGAACTTAAAAGTTAAAACAATAAAAAAGAAAGAAGCTTAAAGTATGGCTAGTAATCGACATTTAGGTAGGGTAATTGTGTTGCAGAGTTTGTATGAATACGAACTGAGAACGCTTGCAAAGGACCCTGACGTCGAGCTAGACAAAATAATTGCTAAGAATATTGAGCCTTACGAGAAAACGCTGGGCGATACTGAGTTTGTGTATAATTTATCGCATCATGTAAAAGATAATTTTGAGATGCTTGATAAAGCGTTGCAGCCGATGGCGCCAGAATGGCCTATTCGCTCAATTTCTGCGATTGATAGGAATGTTCTTAGGATGGGGCTGTATGAGCTATCTGAGTGTCGGGAAACCGTCCCGCCGAAGGTGGCAATTAACGAAGCTGTGGAGCTAGCGAAGGCTTTTGGTTCGGAAAATTCGTCGAAGTTTATTAACGGCGTGCTTGGAACCGCTTATAAAGAGCTTGGCATTAGCGAAGAAAGTAATCATGGATCAGATGATAAGAAGGAGGAGGTCGTTTCCAAAGACGAGTGACGCCGAGCCTACAAGACCGCGAGCGCTGAAAGTGCCTGAGGCCTTGCCGACAGAGCGGGTGAAGGATTCGCCTCTCAAGAAAATTACTTCGGCGGTTTTTCGTAAGAAAACTGCGATTCAAGAGATTGTGCGTGAGCCGACTTCTGGTGGGATTGTTTTTCGTTTGGCGAAAGATGGGAAGGACATCGACATTTTACTAATTCAAGATTCAAAGGGACGATGGACGATTCCAAAGGGGCATATTGAACCGGGGGAAACAGCGAAAATGACGGCGCGACGAGAAATTGAGGAAGAAACGGGGCTAAGAAATTTCAACATTTTAGCTTGGCTTGGGAAGATTCATTTCAAATATAGAAGAGCGGATAAGTTGGTGCTAATGACGACACAGATTTATTTAGTTCAGGCAATGGATTTACATGAGATGCCGACAGGGGAAAAATGGATGAAAGGGATTAAATGGTTTTCGTTTGCGGAGGCGCTTGATGTAATTGAATATGAAGATATTGAGAAGTTGATGCTAATTGCAAAAAAGAAGATACGGGCGGGGGAAGTTTAGGCACAACTATTGACTTTTTTAATAAAGTGTGATATAATAGAAGGATAAAGGAGGAATTTTGACTACAAATATTGATACGACGCCATATCAGGAGTTTGCCAGGGAGAAACTAGGGTTTGATTTTCATGATATTTCTCTGCTAGTGACGGCTCTGACGCATCGAAGTTATGTGAATGAACACCGAGAAACGGTACACGACCATAATGAGCGGTTGGAATTTTTGGGAGATGCGGTGTTAGAGATTGTGGTGTCGGATTTTTTGTATCGAAATTATGATGAGCCGGAGGGGATTATGACGGCACTTCGTTCGGCTCTAGTCAGGACGGAGTCGATTGGAGCGGCGGGATATGAACTTGGATATGAACCGCTGGTTAGATTGTCGCATGGGGAGAAAAATGGCTCGGAACGGGCGCATGAGGTGATTATGGCGGATTGTTTTGAGGCAGTGATTGGGGCGATTTACTTAGACCAGGGGTATGCGACGGCGAAAGATTTTATCTACAAGCATATTATTGTGAAAATTGACGAGATTATTGAAGAAGGGTTGTGGCGAGATCCGAAATCTTATGTGCAGGAGTTGATTCAGAAGATTGAGGGGGTAACGCCGGCATATCATACTTTGCGAGAAGAAGGGCCAGATCATGATAAATCTTTTACGGTGGGGATTTATGTCAATGGGGAGTTAGTCGCAAAGGGCGATGGACACTCCAAACAAGATGCGCAGACGGCGGCGGCGAGAGCGGCGATTAAGATTTATCGGGCAAAACTGGCGGAAACTGGCAACGAAGACTTAGTGGCGTAGGGCTGCGGAATAGAGGATGAAAACTCGGTGGTGTAAATTCGTGAGAAAATAGGCTTGTATAGGCGCTGGAAATGTGATATAATAGGGGAGTTAATTATTAAGGAGAAAAAATGCTTGCGATTCGTATGCAACGTAATGGCCGGGCACATCTTCCGATGTACCGGATAGTCGTCCAGGAAGCGCAGCGCCACCCTTTGTCTGGGCGCGTTGTAGCTGAGGTCGGCAACTATAACCCAGCTACCAAAAAACTAGTGCTTGAAAAGGAGCTGGTTCAAAAATATCTTAAAAATGGTGCGCAGCCAAGTTCTAGAGTGGCTTATATTCTAGAAAAAAACGGTGTGAAGATGCCTGATTGGTATAAGAAGCCGACCGCAAAGAAAGCGGTGGCGAAACATGCCGATAAACTTCGCAAAAATCAACCGAAGGAAGAAGCTCCTGCGGAAGAAACGCCTGCGGAAAACGAATAAAATCTGGTCTTGCGTGTTTTGGCCTTTTTCGCTATAATTATTACATAAACTTTAATAAATGGAGAAAATATGGCTACTATTGACCAACAATTCGTAGAGTATATCGTAAAAACCTTAGTCAACAATCCAGATAAAGTATCGGTGGATCGTAAAATTGATGAAAAAGGGGTTTTGCTTTCGTTAACTGTGGATCCGGACGATGTGGGGCGGGTAATCGGGCGAAAAGGTATTACGGCGCAGTCGATTCGGATGTTACTTAGGGCGCTTGGAACAAAACAAGATGCACGATATAATCTAAAAATCGTCAATACTGATGAAGATGAAGAAGCCAGATCGGAGCGACGCGCGGAAAGCGCCAATGATGGTGACGGCTTGGCGGAAGAAGAAGCCGTAAACGAAGCTGATGCTGAAGAGAAAGAAGCGGAAGAAGATGCTGAGGAAGCGGAGGCGGATGAAGAACTAGAGTCTTCGGAGCTTGCGGAGAAGACACGAGCTGAACTTGCTGATTTGGACGATTTAGACATATAAAAAGTCTTGACAACGCGTTTACGATTATATATAATGGATATTAAGCTAACTGCGAGTTTGCTTAAAACAATATAATCATAGTTGAGAGTTTATATATGTTCAAAAATCCCCGTCTTAATTGCTTCCGTATCCAGTACTGATCGGACAGGGAAAGATAGTTCTTGTTCACGAGCCAT
>CAYSSH010000005.1:0-21772 GCA_964433705.1 uncultured Candidatus Saccharibacteria bacterium
GGCAACCTCGAAGTTAACAGCTTCTTGCTCCACCATTGAGCTACAGGGGAATACCTTTTTATTAAAGTAATTACAATTATACACCACGAATATCTAAAAATCAAGACTTTTGTTGGCTATATCATTACAAAATCAATTTTCTGGTATCCCGTCAGGTTGTCATTATTACAAAAATGTGATAAAATTGAATAAGTTGTTATTTTTCGGCACAGAAAGGAGCATTATGGAACAAAAAACCATTCAAATTGCCGGTTCTATCACCGTAGATGAGCTATCGAAAGCACTCGGCCTTTCTGTGACCGAACTAATCGGTACTCTCTTTAAAAATGGCATTGTAGCGACGATAAATCAGCGTCTAGATTTTGAAACCGCGAGCATCATCATCGATGAATTAGGTCTAAAAGACGTGAAGCTTGAAAAAAAGAACACCGCGACTAAGACTAGCGATTACCACCGCGAGCTTTCAGATAAGGCCGTTACTCGCCCGCCGGTTGTTGCGGTTATGGGGCATGTTGATCATGGCAAAACTACTCTTCTCGACACCCTATTGAATAAGAAAACCGTTGAGGGCGAAGCTGGTGGTATTACACAACATATTTCTGCTTACCAACTAGATCATGACGGTCGCCTGATTACATTTCTTGACACGCCGGGGCATGAAGCCTTCGCTGCTATTCGCCAGCATGGCGCCATGCTTACCGACATTGTAATTATCGTGGTCGCTGCTGATGATGGCGTTAAGCCCCAGACTGTCGAAGCTATCAACTTCGCGAAATCCGCCAACGCAAAAATCATCGTCGCCATCAATAAGATTGACCGCGAAGGCGCCGATATTGATCGCACTAAAGCTGATCTGAGTCAACATGGCCTCCAGCCGGAGGAATGGGGTGGTGATATCACCATGGTTCCGATTTCCGCAAAAAAGAACCAAAACCTCGAAGAGCTTATCGATATGGTTCTGCTAACCGCCGATATTGAAGAGCTAAAAGCCGACGTAGATATTCCCGCCGAGGGACTTGTGATTGAATCACATATGGAAACAGGGAAAGGCTCCGTTGTTAACCTTCTTGTTACTGGTGGCGAACTTAAAACTGGTGACTTTATCGTCGCAGGTAAAACTTATGGTAAAATCCGTACTATGCTCGATTGGCGCGGTAAACCGAAGGGTAAGGCCACTCCTTCCACCCCTGTTACGGTTACTGGCTTTAAAGAACTCCCGAACTTTGGCGACCGCTTTATTGAGGTTGCGGACGAAAAAACCGCCCGTAAGATGGCTCTTTTGAACGCTGAAGTCGCCGAAAATGAATCCGCTTCTGCCAACGTCACCTCGACCGACCTTCTCCGTATGATGAATACCGCCGACAATTCCAAAGTCATGAACGTCATTATCAAGGGCGATGTGCTTGGTTCAGTCACCAGCGTAGTCGATTCGCTTAAGATGATTGACACGCATGGCCTCGTCACTCTTAACATCGTTAGCTCTGGCGTCGGTGATATTAGTGAAAACGACGTTTATATGGCTGCCGGCGACAATACGATTATTTACGGTTTTAACGTCAGCGTACCGATTAATATCAGTAAAATGGCTGCCCGCGATGGTGTTACTATCCGTACATTCAAAGTTATCTACGAGCTGCTGGACGACGCCAAGCATGAAATGGAGAATCTTCTTGACGCTGAAATTGTTGAAACAGACACTGGGGAAATGAAAGTTCTTGGTGTTTTCCGTACTGAAAAAAACCAAATTATCGCCGGTGGCGAAGTTTTAAAGGGTGATGCCAAGCCTGGCTACCTTGCGAAAGTTGTTCGCAATAAAGAAATTCTCGGCGAAGCCGAAGTGACTTCTACCCAAAAGGAAAAAATGGATGTCCCAAGCCTGATTGCCGGCGAAACTGGTGGTCTTGCTCTAAAAACTGCCAGCCGCATTGATCTAAAAATCGGTGACCGCTTAAAATTCTTTACCCGCGAAGCCAAAAAACGTACCTTGTAATTTTCAAATCCTTATGCTATGATAACCATAAGGAGTTTGAAAAATGCAATTTGACGACAATTTTTTACAAGAAATGGGTTTAACCGCGATGCCAGAGAACCAAAAACAGGCGTTTTTGGACTATGTTGAGGAGGAACTTGAGGTGCGCATTGGTGAGCGCATTAGTCGCGGTTTGACAGAGGAACAACTTGCCGAATTTGACCAGATTACTGACCCCGTTGCTGCCGCTAAATGGCTCGAAAAAAATCGCCCAGATTACCGCGAAATTGTTTCTCGCACAATTGAAGAGATGAAGGCTGAAATTCGCGCTAACCGCGGTAAACTCGTATAACTATCTC
The DNA here is from genome assembly GCA_964433705.1 of uncultured Candidatus Saccharibacteria bacterium. GTDB lineage: Bacteria > Patescibacteriota > Saccharimonadia > Saccharimonadales > Saccharimonadaceae > Nanosyncoccus. The sequence continues at coordinate 2,329 of CAYSSH010000005.1, forward strand.
GCGTATCCATTCATAAACGCTTTCGCGTCCATCGCTTTTCGCCCCTCTGGTTGCAATCTATCAATACCCACGAAACGCCCGTCAGCGCACTTCAAACTTAAAACCGCCTTCTCACCCACCTCAAGTATATGCGCCGCCAGAACAATACAAGAAACGCCGTAGAACGTATATTTTGCTTTTGGAAAGCCCTGAAAAGCCACAATTTTCCGAAAAGTCATTTCCGCCGTATCTGTTTCAGGTTCCAAAATTCCCATAGATTTCACCAGTTTGGCCGTAAAAGTCGGCTCACCCACTTGTGCTACCGGTTGTGGCAAATCGGAAAAATTCCCAATAATCCACTCCGCCCCCGCCTCCGCCAGTCGCCGGTAAATCGTCTCCTTATCCATTTTTATCCCTGTAATATTCATCTGGTGATATATTGGACCCGCATCCATCTCTTTTACCAACTTCATCACCGACACCCCAAAATCATTATCACCCGCCAAAATTGCACTCTCTATCGGCGACGGCCCACGATATAAGGGAAGCATCGACGGATGGATATTTAAAATCCCCTCAGGCTCAAATGCCTCTAGCACTTCTTCGCGAATCATTACCCCGTAAGAGGCCAACACCCCATGCGCCTCAGGGAAGCTCCGCTTTAATTCTACCGCCTTCGCCAAATCCTCTCGCGTCCTCGCGTGAAAAATCACTTGGCACTCTCGCTCTATGACTGCTAGTGCCGCCTCTGCCAGTAGCCCATTCCCAAAAAATATCACTTTTTCGCGCTGTCCCTTACTCGAAATTCCACCCCTTTTTTCCTCAGCACTCTCAGGAGCCTTCCCTGTAATACCTCTATCCATCTACTCCTCACCCCAAAGCTGGTGGTTGCCCGCTATCTCTTTTTCATAATCAACCTGTTCCAAATCCCCCTTATCATTTATCTTGTAAAAAGCGTCCTTTTCACCTTTCACATGATCAATAAAAAGCACTCCGTCAAGATGATCAATCTCGTGTAATAGTGTCCTTGCCAGCTCTCCGGTCGCCTTAATCCGCACCTCTGTTCCGTCTTCTAACTTCGCTTTTACTCGTACCTTAAAAGGCCGCGGTACCTTAGCATAATAAGAGGGAACTGAAAGGCATCCCTCAAAATCTCTCGTTACCTTACCTTCCGCCTTAATCACAACCGGGTTTATCAGCGCCGTAAACGTCGCTTTCTCTTTATCGTCCGTATCATCTCGAACGATAATTATACGTTTTAAGACTCCAATCTGAGGCGCCGCCATCGCCGCCGATATCTCATAAGGGTGACTTTTCTCCCAATCCAGCGACAATTTCCGCATTTTTGCGATAGTATCTAGCACTTCATCATCAAGAGTGCTAACTTTCTCTGATTTCTCCCTTAAACGCGGGTCCGGCGTCGTCAAAATTTCCATAAGCCAATTATATCATAAGAGAGAAGGGGGGTCAAGCGTAACGCGAAAACTTTTATCGAGTCCCAAAGCCACCTCAGTTAGTGCCTTCCTGGAAGTTGCCCTCACAATCACTCCCCAAGTGTACCCCCGATTAGTTCGCTCATGAAACGCCGGCATTGGCGGAGAAACCATTAGCTTCTCGTTTTGCGCCATCCTCGTCGCTATCTCTTGAATTTTCTTAATTACTAGCGCCTCTGTTTTTAATGTCAATTCCACCTTCATAAGATGCCGATATGGCGGAAAACCGCTTTGCCGTCGCCTCTTTAGCATATACTCAAAGAATCCCTCATAGTCTGCCTCTTTCGCATAGCAAAGTACCGGATGCTCCGGTCGAAAAGTCTGGATAAATACCTCCGCTCTCTCTAAATGCCCCCGCCCCACTCTCCCTATAACCTGCGTAACTAGCTGAAAAACCTTCTCCTCCGCCGCAAAATCAGGCAGCATCAGTCCCGCATCCGCCTGAACTACCCCAACCGTCGCCAGCTTCGGTAAATCCAGCCCCTTCGCCAGAGTCTGCGTCCCCACAAGCACATCCACCTCGCCATCTCTCACTTCCGAATATACCTCTGATAGCCCCTCGCCTTTCTTGTTATCCGCGTCAAACCTCATCACCCTCGCCTTCGGTAAAATCTTTCGCACCTCATTCTCCAACAATTTCGTCCCAAAACCCTTATGGATTAAGTCTGGATGCCCACAATTCGGGCAAGTCGCCGGCACTTTTTCATGAAAATCACAAGTATGGCACACCAATTCATATCTATCGGCATGTAAGGTTAAAGGCAAAAAACAGTTCGGGCACAAAAGCTCCTCTCCGCATTTTTCACAAATCGTGAGTGGCGCCGACCCCCGCCGGTTATGAAAAATCAGCGTCTGCACCCCGGAATCAAGATTCCGTTGCATCGCCTGAATCAGGGAATTGGAGAAATACCTATTTTTCGTAAAATCCTTGCGGTTTTTTAGATCAATAATCTCAATCTTGGGCAAATTTGCACTTTCCTTCGCCTTTTCCCGTAGAGTCACCAGCGCTCGATGCTCACGCGCGATATAATAATCCTCAATCGTTGGGGTCGCCGACCCCAAAATACAAGATATCCCCAGCGTTTTTGCCATAAAACTCGCCACCCTAATCGCAGAATACTTCGGCGAATTTTCTTGATAATAAGTATTCTCATGTTCCTCATCTATAATAATCAGCCCCAAATCTCCAAGCGGCGCAAAAAGTGCCGACCTCGGTCCAATCACAATTCTCGGCTCCTCTGAAAAGAGTAGATCGTCAAAAACCAAATGCCTTTCCGCCCCTGTTTGCTTCGAATGAATCATCGCAACCTTATCGCCGAACACCTCTTGAAATACCCTTACCAGTTGTCCAGTTAGCGCAATTTCCGGCACCAAAAGTATCGTAGATTGATGCCTTTCTAACGCGTCTAAAGCCATTTTAAGGTAGATGTTTGTTTTACCACTACCAGTAACGCCATGAAGCAGTTTCGTGGCTCCTGGAGCCTGCTGGAGGCCTTCTAGCGCATTTTTTTGGTAGGGGTTAAGCAGAATTGTATTATTTTTTGCCAAAACACTATTCTCAACGCTCTTATCCTCCCCAAGAACCTCATCGCCTTTAAAAAACCTCTTACCTCCCGTCTTCTCATCTCGCTGAAGGGGATTTTTTCGCCTTTTCTTCTCAATCCCTTTTGGCAAAAACATTCCAATCACACTCCCCGCCGGCACCATATAATAATTCTGCATAAACTCGGCTGTCTTCATTAAATGCCGCGGCAGGGGTTTTGAATACAAAATTTTCACAACCTTTCTACACTTAAAATCCGGTTGAGCAACTTTTTTGACGACTACCGCCGCTACCAACCTTCGCATCAGGGGTACTAGGACAATCTGTCCCGGAACTAGCGGCTCATCAGCGCAGTAAGTCAGCGCCTCGCCAATTTTTTCCCCTAGCATTACCTCGTAAAACATACTTCAATTATATCATACTAGTAGGCGTCATCTAGCCCTCAGAATCAACAAATAACTCAGCGCATAAAATGTTGTAATTTCTACATAACTTGTGATATAATAAAAAGAATTAAGCGAGGTAATATGTTAGATTTATTTGTTTCATCAAGAGTGCGCCGTAAAATCATTGTGGTTTTCGCTAAATACCCTGATTTTAAGACCCATGTTCGAGGTCTTGCGAAACTTATCAAGGAAGATCCCGGCAATATCCAGCGTGAGCTAGAGCGCATGGCGGCTGGCCACTTTCTCATCGTTACTAAGCGTGGTAAAACGAAAATCTATCAGACCAATAAACAATTTCCTATCTTAAAAGAACTTCAAAGTATTGTTATCAAAAGCCAAAAAGGTACTGCCAAACCATCTAAAACTATTGGCTAACAGGGGAGCAAGCCGAATGAACAAATTATTTACTCAACTCCTCGAAAACCGTCGTATCTCCGATGACTATCTTTACCCAAAATATGAAAACCTGATTGATCCGTTCGTTCTCCCAGATATGACTAGTGCCATTTTCCGTATTGAACGGGTGATTCAAAACCGCGAAAAAGTCCTTATCTATGGCGATTATGATGTTGACGGCGTTACTGCGGCTACTCTTATGGAGAAAGCGCTTAATCTTGCTGGGGTCAGCGGTATCGAGATTATGCTTCCCGACCGCTTTATTGACGGCTACGGTATGAGCCCAAGATTAATCGAAAAAGCGCAGGACATCGGCGCTAATCTTGTCATTACCGTCGACTGTGGTTCCCGTAACCACGATATCGTGAATGAGCTCAACACTCTCGGCATCGATACTATCATCACTGATCACCACGAATGTGCCGATACACTCCCGGAGGCCATTGCCGTCATCAACCCAAAGCGTCATGACTTCGAGGATTCCTCCGCTGAACTTAAAAATCTCGCTGGCGTCGGGGTTGCCTTTAAGTTTGCCCAAGCTCTTGCCAAAAAAGGAATGTTTCCCGAAGGTCAAGAAAAATGGCTTCTCGACCTGGTTCTTCTCGGTACGATCTGCGACCAAATGCTCCTAACTGGCGAAAATCGCATTCTTAGTTTTTATGGGCTTAAAGTTCTTCAAAAAACCCGCCGCAAGGGGCTTCTTGAACTGATGCGTAGTGCTAAGGTTGCTTCCTCGATTACCTCTGAAGATATTGGCTTTCGCGTTGGTCCACGTTTGAACGCTGCCGGCCGCCTTGAAACCGCCGAAATTGCCTTAAACCTCCTTCGCACCAATTCAGCAACCAGAGCCGCATCTCTTACTGCGAAGGTTGAACAGCTCAATAGCTCACGTCGCCAAGAACAGCGTGCCGCTATCGATGAAATCATTGCGCGCCATCAAGACGCCCCAATCGAAGACCCAGTCATTATCGAGACTGGCAAATGGCATGAGGGCATTATTGGCATCGTTGCTGGCCGCCTAGTTGAACAGTACCAGCGCCCCGCCTTCGTCCTTGCAGAAGTCGAAAACGGAATTTATAAAGGTTCTGGTCGCAGTTTTGGGGATTTTAGTCTAGCTGAAGCGTTAAATTATGCCAAAGATGCCATCATCAGCGGTGGGGGTCATGCCGCCGCCGCTGGCGTACGAGTAGATTCGAAAAATCTTTATGCCTTTCGCGAAAAAATCAATGAATACTATCGCAGCCTAAATCTTAAAGACCAAAAACGTTTTTTTCTCACTAAACCAGATCTTTTTGCTAGCGATATAGGCGATATTTCACTCGACCTTATTGATAGTTTTAAACTTCTTGAGCCTTTTGGCGCAGGGAACGAAGAACCTGTCCTTTCCGTCACCGCCACTTTAAAAGAGATTAAACGCATGGGTGATACAGGCCAGCATCTCTGTCTTATCATTGCCGACGAGAAAGGCCATACCTTAAAGTGCGTCGCATTTTTTGCGCCAAAAGATTGGTTTTCTCTCTATCCAGACGAAACATATGCCTTCTTGATTAAACCAATAGAAGATAATTTTCGGAATATTCGCTCAGCTGAAGCTCGTCTTATTGATGTTATCTCAAATTGAATCTCTACAAAGGTTTTCTCTCGGCTTTTATAGTCTTTTTATCTTTTGCGCGATTAAGCCTGTTCATTCCTTTGATAATCATAAATATCACCCACGCAATAATCAAGAATTCCACCGCCGTTTGGATGAAGTTTCCATATCTAATCACCGCCGCATCACCTGTTCCAAAGAAATTCGGAATTGTCCATTCAAGTCCAGTAAAATCTACTCCGCCTGCGAGCAATCCCACTAGTGGCATCACAATATCATTCACTAGTGAATTCACAATCGCCGTAAACGCACCACCGACCGCCACGCCTACTGCTAGGTCAACCACCGATCCGCGGTTAATAAACTCTACAAACTCTTTCCGAAAACCAGAGCTTTTTTCCCGCGTTTCTGCCACTTTTTCTTTAATTTTAGCTTTATCCATAAGACTCCTCCGTTTAATTACTTTGTCTCTGAAAAATCATCAAATAAACTATAAAGATTTTCCAGGCTTTGATAAGAAGTATTTAAAACATTCCGCAAGCTCTCGTCGGAACTATCATTGTAAATCTCCGACTCGCTCGCCGAAATTAGTGAAATCTCATATGCCATCTTATGCGCATAAATCCTATCTAAATTTCCGTTAATTTTTGCATTGAACAAATCATTTTCTATCTCATCTTTATGTAGTGTCGCTTCCTCTGTTAACGCCTTCTCAACTGAGTTTTCTTTATAATCATATTTTGCTACCATATATTCGGCTAAATCGCGGCTTGTATTAGATAATACCGAAGATAGCGAAGCACTACTAGAACGCAAGCTAGAAGACTTCAAAAGCGGCTGGTACTCAGAGATCACTTCGGTCGTTGCGTTGATGTGAAGCAACAATCTTGTCGTTTTCTCTTTGATCCCACCTCCGCTACCACCAAGCGCCATCCCTACAATCATAATCACAATCAAAAGCGCCAGCCCAATCCCCGCCACTTTTACAAGTGGTGACTTTAAAAAACCAGCTTTATTTCCAGATTGTTTTACCGGCCGCACCGTTGAGGCAATCTGATTCAAATATTCTTGTCCATCCATACCCCAATTATAACACGTCCGCCATCTTTTCTGCTATAATAATATATATGGATGGAGCTAAGGAGGAAATTAAATCTCGTCTTGCCATAGAGGACGTCGTTGGTCGCTATGTAGAACTAAAACGTGCTGGTCGTAATCTAAAAGGTCATTCTCCATGGGGTGTTGATAAAACTCCAAGTTTTATGGTTTCTCCCGAAAAAGGTATCTGGCATGATTTCTCCGCCAACAAAGGTGGTGACATTTTTACCTTTATTATGGAGGTTGAAGGCATTAGTTTTAAAGAAGCCATGGAAAAACTTGCCGCCCAAGCGGGCGTAGATCTGACTAAATATAATGGTGGTGACAAAAACCTCACCAAAAAGAAACTCCGCGCCAAAGAAGCCCTTTCTCTTGCCACTCGCTATTATCAGGCTTGTCTTGTTCGTAACCGTCCAGTATGCGAATATGTTTTTTACAAGCGTCATCTTAATCGTGGTACTGTTGGCGAATTTAAAATTGGCTATAGTCCTGCATCTGGTCGCGCCTTGCTGGAGGTTCTTAAAAAACGCGGCTTTTCCGAACGAGAACTAGATGACGCTGGATTGCTCAATCGCTTCAAAACTGACATGTTCCGCGATCGTATGATGATCCCCTTTATTGACACTACGGGCAACATCATCGGTTATACCGCACGCATTATCGGTAAAGGCGAGCCAAAATATCTTAATACTCCAGAAACCATCCTCTTCAATAAGTCGCGCTTTATCTTTGGGCTTTATAATGCAAAGGAATCCATCCGCCGTAATGGTTTTGTAGTCATTGTAGAAGGCAATATGGATGTCATTTCATCACACCAAGCTGGCGTTAAGGAAGCGGTCGCTACCTCCGGTACTGCTATGACCGAGCAACATTTAAAGGCGCTTTCAAATCTGACTAGTGACATTCGCCTTGCTTACGATGGTGATGCTGCTGGCGTAAAAGCGACCGAACGCGCTATTATGCTGGCGGGCGATCTAGGCATTAACCTTACCGTTATTTCTAATTATCATGGTGCTAAAGACCCGGACGAACTTATCCAAAAAGATCCTGATCTTTGGAAAACCGCCATTAACGAGCGTATTCCCGCCGTAGATTGGCTGCTCCAAAAATATGAAGAGAATCTCGACCTGCGCCTCGCCCCAGATAAGCGCCAGTATTCCGACGTGGCGCTCAAACTTTTGAGCTATATTAAAGATGAAATCGAGCGAGCCGCTTATGAACAAAAAGTTGCCAAAAAACTCGGCGTGGAGGTTGAAATCTTGCGCGATAAGGGGGAAAGATTGAATAAAAAATTTGAACAGATTGCCTCACATCGGTTTCTAAAAAAACCAAAAACTACCGCCACCCCAAGCCATATCAAAAAACTTGAAGATAGCCTCCTCGCACTTAAAATTTACGGACATGTGACAACCATCATTCCACTTGACCCTCCAGAAGACGAGGCTAAACTCGCCGAACTGGAATTAGTCTTTGAGAGGGACCACGACGGCATCAGTGACCAGAATTACGAAGCTGAAGCTAAAGACTTACTCGCCCGTTATCAAAAAGAGCAGAGTAAACAAAAAATCCAAGAACTAACTACAAAACTTGAATCCCTTGATGAGGAAACCGATGAATACGATGTCATCCTTCGCGAGATTTTAGACTTGCAAAAATCCTAAAAAAGGACTATACTTAGTGTTAATGAGCAGTGTAAATGACGACATTTTGAATGTAAGCGATTTAGCGCTTGATTTTGATGAACCAGGTGTAGGCGATCTTGAAAACGAAGAGGAATTTGGTGATGAAGACTTGGCTATTACCGCAGAGAACGTTGACGCCTTCGCTGACGACTCCGTCCGACTTTACCTTCGCGAGATTGGTAAGATTCCGCTTCTGACCCCAGAAGAAGAGGCTGACCTTGCCGCCCGAATTGTCAAAGGCGACAAAAAAGCGAAAGATAAGATGGTTGAGTCTAATATGCGCCTTGTTGTGTCTATTGCGAAGCGCTATGGTGGTCGTGGCTTAGACTTCCTTGATTTGATACAGGAGGGAAATACTGGTTTGCTGCGCGCCGTCGAGAAATTTGACCCAGACAAAGGCTTTAAGTTTTCTACTTATGCAACTTGGTGGGTTCGTCAGGCTATTACTCGTGCTATCGCTGATCAGGCTCGTACTATACGTATTCCGGTCCATAAGGTTGAAACTATCAATAAAGTCCTCCGTACGACCCGTAAACTAACCGCCGAACTAAATCGTGAACCAACCAACGAAGAGATTGCCGAAGAACTTGGCATGGAACCTGATAAGGTGGACTATGTTATGCGTATTAAGCAAGACATTGCATCGCTTGATGCCTCTGTCGGTCGTGATGGGGATGATGAAGATTCCGTTCTCGGTGATTTTGTTGAAGACGAGGAGCGTGATTCGCCTGAAGATTCCGCTGCGAATCAAATCCTAAAAGAACAACTTTCCGAGATTATCGCAACTTTGACCGATCGTGAACAGAAAATCATTCGTTTACGCTTTGGTATTGGCGGCGGACGTCCGCATACTCTGGAGGAAGTTGGCAGTGAATTTGACGTGACTCGTGAGCGTATCCGCCAAATTGAGGCGAAAGCTCTTTCTAAACTTCGCAAGAATAAGGATACTAAAAAACTACACGAATATTTAAAGTAAGGAGATAATATGAAAAAACTCGCCGCAATTATTACCGCCATAGTTACCAGTCTTTTTGTCGCCACCGCTCCGGTTATGGCTGTTAGCCCATCTTCTAAATCCCCATCTTCTCATTTTGTCACCTTTGGCGCTGACGTTGTCGACCACGCTATCCTTGACAAATGCGCCCAGGAGGAGGCGGATAAAGGCAATGGCGCCGGCGTCGTCTGTATCATCCAGCTCGTCATAGACATCCTTACTGTTGGCATCGGCATTGTTGGTGCTATTGGCATTAGCGTTTCTGGTATTCAGTACCTCACCGCCGGCGGCAACGAAGAACAAACCAGAAAAGCCAAGCGCCGTATCTTCGAAATCGTCATTGGTTTTGCGGCCTACGCTCTAATCTACCTTGCTCTTTCGTTCTTATTACCATCTTTTAGCAGTTAGGTTATTAACAATGCAACGCATCCTCATCGTCTATAATCCTAATTCCTCTCAATATGTTCATATTAAAAACGACTTTTTTGCTGTTTTGCCCACTATCAAATCAGCTACCATCGGCAAATTTGCTATCACGAAAGCTCCTTTTTCAACCAACGTCGCTCGCCTTAAAAAAATCCTTCGCGCTGGCGACATTGTTATTGCTGCAGGCGGCGATGCGACGGCGTCTGTCGCACTCAACGCTATTTTAGAAACCGAAAAAGACATTACATTTGGCGCCTTGCCGTATGGTAATTTTAACGACCTCGCTCGCACGCTAGGCACCATGAAAAAAGAAGACATTCTCGACTTTCTCGATAGCTTAAACGTTGAACCAAAATCAAAAGCATTAAGCGACGCTTGTCCCACGATTAAAACACTTTACCCTCTTGACGTCATTGTGAACGGTGGGCATTGGCGCTATGCATCCGGTTATGTTACTATTGGTATGACCGCCACCGCCTGCGCAATTTTTGATGAGCCAAAGTTCCGAAAAAGCATGCAAAAGGGTCACAAAAGTTCTTGGCGTTCATATCTCGCACTTGCCAAGTGGTATTTTAAGAACCGTCACAAAAAAACCTTTCTTCCTGATTTTTCCGTTAACGGTGTTAGAGAGCCTCGCGGCACCAGCGATTACGCCGCAGTAAATGGTCGTTCTATGTCGCGCATTATGAAAGGCGGCGACGACTTTTTGAAGCCACAGATTTTTCGTAGCGAAACCGAGAAAACTACAAACTTTATTAAGTTATGTGTTTTAATGATGAAAAGTATTTTCAGTCGCGTCCCAGGCGAAAATACCACACGTGATATTCTGGAATTTGACTGCCCTGCCGCCGTTACCATCCAAGCCGAAGGCGAATATCAAACTTTTAAAAACACCCGCACAATTGAAATAGTAAAACCACAGAAATCAATCAAAGTAATTTTTAAAAAAGGAGAGTAATATGAATGAGAAGCAAGCACTGGCAAAAATCATTGCCTACATGAAATCGCATTGGCCAAGTCTGGTCAAACCAGAATGGCAGGTTAGCCTAGGAGAATACCCAGAAATTTTAAATCGAGTCATTGCTGACTTTGTCGAGCATCCCATCAAAACCTCCCCCGCTACTAAAAATCATCAGTTCATCCGCATCGCCGGTCTTTCTGGTTCTGGCAAAACTTCCCAAATCCTACCGGCCGTAGAAGCCTACTGTGATAAACAAAAAATCAGCCCTATCCTCGTCGCCGCTCGTCTTTTTGTCCAATATCACCCTCATGTCGATGAGATTAAGAATTTTTACGGCGAAGAGAATCTTCGAAAAAACACCGATGAATTTAGCACTATTATGATGTTCTTGACCTTAAACGAACTAATTAAACAAGGTTACGATATCGTGCTTGACGTTACTTTACTTGACCCATCTGTAGAGGAAATCCTTACTCAGTCCCTAAATCATCGTCATTACAACTCGCTTCTCCTTATGATTGCGACCTCTCCAACCGTTACCGAGTATTTTCTTGGTGGTCGTTCTTGGCGTCACACAAAAGAAACCGAAGCCGAGTTCATTCGCGCAACTAAAAAAGCTCTTAACTTTTATGCCGCAGAAAACGGGGAAATGCGAGTTATTTTATGGAGTGTCTATGACTGTCCGCCGATTTATGATGGTCCCGTTAAAAATTCCCTTGAAATCTTTTCAGATTATTCTTCGCGTACTATCTTACCAGCCAAGGATGACGATTTAAGACGTGAAGCCAAAATCAAGTATCTTACAACTGATTTAGATTAATCTCCGGGAAGCATTCGCGAATATGCGTAGCGTATCCCGCATCGATATGTTTCCATGCTGTCCGCATCCGCGCTACTTCTTCAGCTTCTGAGTCAGCAAATTGTGCTAAAAATGCTTCTTCAAATTCCGCCGGCGCCGGTCTTGATACCATTCTCGCCACGTCCATATTTGGATTCCCAGTCCCCGCAAAACAAAAATCAATCACTCCCACTAACTTATCATTCTCGTCAAGTAGAATATTACCCAGATTTAAATCGCCATGTACCAATTTCGTCCCCTCAGTTTCTCGAATAAATTTGTGATCCGCATCGATATGTGTCTTATAATGTTCATAGTCTAACTCATGTAAAAACTGGCTCAACGGATACCGCACTTCTTCTGGCGCCTCAGATAAATCAATCCCTGAAAGCTCCTTTATGAACTTCGCCGCATCGTAAGCCACTGCTGTGAGCGCTGTATGGGAAAGATGATAAATTCTGTCCCCAAGCGTGTATCCTTCAATTTTCTGATGCACCGAAAACGGCCGTCCCGCCTTGTCGTAACAAAGTTTCATCTGCGGCGTATAAAAACTTGTCTTACCTTCCACGAAATTACATACACTTGCATCCTTCACAATCATCCTCGACCAAAACGGATTTCTCGGAAATCTAAAAAAGTACGATCCCGCGTCGGTCTTTACCTCAATCACGATATTAGTCCACCCAGTTAGAATATGTTTCGTCTCCAAAACTTTTTTTTCAGGCAACGTCTCCGCGATAATTTTATCAAGCGGATCGGCTGTTGTAAAAAAAATACTCATATGACCATTATATCATATAATATGATATACTTGATATATGAACAACGTAAAAATTCTCGCAATCGTAGGCATGAGCGGCTCCGGTAAATCTGTTGCCGTTGATTATCTGACCGACAAAGGCTATCCGAAAGTTTATTTCGGCGGCATGATTTACAAAGAAATGGCAAAACGTGGTATTGAGCGCACGGAAGATGGTGAGTCGGAAAAACGTTTCCGCGAAGAAATTCGTGAAGCCGAAGGGAAGGACTGGGTGGTTCGCCAGGTCATCGCCGAAACAAAAGACCTTATCGCCGCTGGCCAAAAACGCATCATCCTAGATGGAGTTTATTCCTGGACGGAGTACAAGACTCTAAAACGCGAATTTCCCACCAACTTAACCTTTATCGCCATCGTGGTTGATAAAAAACTACGCTATGAGCGTGTTTCCATTCGTCCCGATCGCCCCTTTGATGCGACTGCTATTCGTGAGCGCGATCGTAGTGAGTTGGAAAATCTTGAAAAAGGTGGTCCTATCGCCGCTGCCGATTACTATATTCTAAATAATGGTTCGGTCGCCGAAATGGAAGGTCGCCTCGCTGAGATTTTGAAGAAAGAAGGTTTTTAATGTCCGATGGGGCTGCCTCAGCAATGAACCGTCTTGTTTTGATCGACGGTAAGTCAGTTTTTTACCGCGGTTATTACGCTATGGGCAACTTATCCCTCCCGGACGGCACCCCGACCGGTGGCATTTATGGTTTCGCTGCTATCTCTATGGCTATCGTCGACAAATTGAACCCAACCAAAATCGTTGTCGCTTGGGACTCTAAAACCTCAACCGCGAAACGCAAGGCCCTCTTCGACGGCTATAAAGCCGGACGTATCAAGCCTGGCGCCGATTTTTATGCCCAAATCCCGCTCCTCAAAGAATTGATTACTGGCCTTGGCTGGTCTTTCATCGAACTCCCAGATTACGAAGCTGATGACATCATCGGCACGCTCTCTCGTGAAGCTGACGAAGCAGGAAACTACGAAACCTATATCATCTCCTCCGACCTCGATATGTTGCAAATTGTCGACAAGAATACCCACATGTGGCGCATTCTTAAGGGCTTTACTAACATCGAACAAATTGACATTAAAGAGATTGAACAAAAATACGGTATTAAAAAGCCTCAATTTCTCGATTTAAAAGCTTTGAAAGGTGATTCTTCAGATAATATCCCAGGTGTTCCAGGTATCGGCGAGAAAACCGCCACGAAACTCTTGAACGAATACGGCTCTCTTGACAATATTTACCAGAATCTCGACAATATCTCCGGCGCCACTAAATACAAACTTGAAAACGGCAAAGATTCCGCCTACCTGTCCAAAAAACTCGCCGAGATTATGTTCGACGCTCCTATCTCTCTCTCGGAGATTCCAGATTTCCATTTCGACCTCGCCGCGACCACTGCCAGCCTTCAAAAGCTCGCTTTTAAATCTCTGATTAAAAAGCTCCCATCCAAAACCCCAGGCGCTATCCTTGGAAACGAAGCCCCAGCGTCCGAAATCACTCAGATTAAGGTTCCCGCAATCCATATCGCACCAAAAGACGCTCCCGACATCATTAGTTGGGACGTTAAAGAGCTTATGCATACAAACGACTCAATCGCCAAAGAAATCACTTCCGGAAAAAAATCTTTCTGGGACTTATCCCAAGCCGCCTTTCTGCTAGATCCTCTCGGTCGCAACGATCCGCGGCTCGTTGTACCGGAAGAAGAATACCAAACTCAGCTCGAAAACTTTATGAAGTTTCCCAAACTTTATAAAGTCTATACCGACCTCGACTTACCTCTTATTCCTGTTCTTTATCAAATGGAACAAAAGGGAATGCTAATCGACCGCGAATACTTTATAAAGTTACAAAATGAGTATAAAGTTGAGATCGCTCGCTTAGAGGACGAAATTTATGCCCTAGCCGGCTTAAATTTCAACATCAACTCGCCAATCCAACTCTCTGAAGTCCTTTTTACGAATCTTCGGCTCCCTGTCAAAGGCATTAAAAAAACCACAAGGGGCTATTCTACCGGTGCCAAAGAACTCGATAAACTAAAATCCGAGCATAAAATTATCGCCAAAATTATCGAGTATCGTGAAACAGCTAAACTTCTGAATACTTATGTTATACCAATGCCAAATCTCGCCGATCGAAATAACCGTATCCATACTACTTTTACCCAAAACGTTACTGCGACTGGTCGTCTTAGTTCAAAAGACCCCAATCTCCAAAACATTCCAGTCCGCACAGATGAGGGCAAGCGCATCCGTACTGGCTTCATTGCCCCGCAAGGCAAAGTCCTCGTTTCTGCCGACTACTCGCAGTTCGAACTTCGTCTTGCCGCCGTTTTAAGTGACGACAAAAGTCTGATCGATGATTTCAACCACAATGTCGATATCCACACCAAAACTGCCGCCGAAGCATTCAACGTCCCTCTCTCCTCGGTCACCAAGTCCCAGCGCCGCGCCGCGAAAGTTATTAACTTTGGTATTCTTTACGGTATGAGCGTCCAAGGCCTTGCCGACGCCGCAGGCATGCCACTAGCCGAAGCCAAGCAGTTTATTGACAACTATTTCAAACTTCGCGCCCCGATTAAGCAGAAACTTGATGAAATCCTGAGCCAAGCCAGGGAACAGAGTTTTGTTGAAACCTTTTACGGTCGCCGTCGTCCGACGCCGGACGTTAAATCCCCGAACTTCGTCATTCGCCAATCTGCCGAACGCGCCGCCAAAAATATGCCAATTCAAGGTACCGAGGCCGACCTTATGAAGCGCGCCATGCTAAATGTTTATAAAGCCCTCCCAGACGGCGCCGATCTTATCATGCAGGTTCACGATTCGCTCATTGTTGAATGCGACGAGGCAGTCGCCGATACAGTTTCTTCAATCTTGAAACGTGAAATGGAATCCGTCGCCCCAGAACTTGGCATTAAACTCGCCGTCGAAGTTACTGCCGGACACAATTGGGGCGAGCTATAAAACCAACAAAAATCCACATTTAGTGTCAAAATCTACTTGACACCACCACATCTAGCGTCTATAATAGAATGTAGGTAATGCTTATAACAATAAACGCCAAACAGGCAGAAAGAAAATCATGAAGAAAATTATCTACAAAAACTCAAACGACGCGACCAATTTCGACCTTAAGCGCTTCCTGAAATCCTTAAACAAATACGCGAAAATTTCCGAAAAGGAAGCCGAAGCCGCGCTCGCTGATTTTGAACAATATGAAACTATGCATGTATCTTGCCTCGTAGAAGTCGGCGCAAATCTTATCACTGAAAAAGAAGGCGCAGAAAAAGCCAAGGAATATTTCGATAACTATGCAGAATATTTTGACGAAGGTAAGTTTGAGCGCCTTCGCCGGATTACTGGCTACCTCGTTGGTACGCTAGATCGCTGGAACGATGCGAAAAAAGCTGAGGAAGCTGCTCGTGTTAAACATTCCGTCAATTCCGCTGTTGATGATGCCGCCCGTATGGCCGCCCTCGAAACACAGGCTATGGAACAAAACATCGCCTACGCCCGCTGATCGCTGAGATATGGTATAATGGTATTATGCCAGAGTTACCAGAGGTAGAAACAATCCGTCGTGGTCTTTCCGAGTTTATCATTAAGAAAAACTTAATAAAGACCACGATTTTGTGCGAAAAATCTTTTATTGGCGCGCCCATTGAAGGCGAAGTGATTAATCTGCGTCGTTTCGGTAAAGCTCTCGTGATAGATTTTAACAACCAAACCTCACTCATGATTCATCTCCGCATGACCGGCCAATTAATCTATGATCCAGTTTCAACCGACCACATCTCCCCAACCGACCGTCCCGCCTCAAATAAGTATCCCATCTCGGAGCTGCCGCGCCCCGGTCGTTACGCCGCCGGTCATCCGAGCGACAATTTCACCGCCGCTCTCCCAAATCATCAAACCCGCGTCATCTTAACTTTTACCGGCCCCGAAACAAACGTCGTCACCGGCACGTTGTATTTTAACGACCAACGTAAATTTGGTTTTATTAAATCCCTTCAAACGTCCGAAATTGAAAACGATCCGTTTATTAAAAAACTTGCCAAAGAGCCATGGGAAATGACTGCCTCTGAACTCTATGACAAATTGCAGCGCCACCAAAACTCCAAAATTAAACCAACTATTCTAGATCAAACCATTATTGCCGGACTTGGCAATATCTACGCCGACGAAGCGCTCTACGAGAGCCGCATCCACCCCGAACGGCGTGCTGGCTCGCTTACTCTAGAGGAAACTGCCGCTCTCCTCGCCGCCGCTAAACACGTTATGGAAAAATCCATCGCTTCTGGCGGTTCGACTATGGCGACCTATGTTAAGGCTGACGGCACTAAAGGTGACTATCTGGAAAAATTTGCCCAAGTCTTCCGCAAAGAATCCACACCATGTCCACGTTGTGGTGCCATCATCATTAAAACCAAGGTCGCCGGTCGCGGCACGCATCTTTGTCCTAACTGTCAAAAACTCGACGAAAGGGAACCACAAAATGATTAAAATTTTTATCGGCGACAACCGGGTTGCCGCCATGAATGAAGTCAACCGCCTTCTCGGTCGTGACCACGAAACCATCGATGCGCAAAACCTAGACCAAAGCGACATGCTAAACATTTTTCAGGGTGCCTCGCTCCTTGCTCCGAACCGCAAAATTCTTCTTCGCGATCTCTCCGAAAATACTAGCGCTTTTGGTGAACTCCCGAAATATCTTAATACTCCTCACGACATTATTCTTCTTGAAACCAAACTTGACAAACGCTCAGCGACTTACAAAGAAATCAAAGACCAAATCGAAATTAAAGAATTTAAACTCCCAGAAAACACCAATTTCACCATCGTTTTTGATATTTATCGCACCGCCAAAAAAGATGGCAAAAAAGCCGTTAAGATGCTTGAGCAAATTAAGCCAAATGAAGACCCGATTCGTTTTACTGGACTCTTAATCTCTCAAGCTCTTAAAGATTTTGCCAAAAATCCACAAGGAAAAAATGAACGTCGCATTTTGAAACTTCTTGCTGAAACAGACCTTCAACAAAAATCCACTAGCATTGACCCGTGGCTGCTAGTGGAAAGTTTACTTCTTAGACTTTTAGGCTAATTTAACGCCTTTTTCTTTCGCAAACGCATAAAGTTGCGCTTTCCGGCGAGAAGCAGTATTTTTCTTCAGTAAATCTTTCTTTACCGCTTTATCATATTCGGCTTGCGCCGCCGCCAAAGTCTTCGCATCTGGCGCCGTCTTAAAAGCCTTTACCGCAGCTTTAATCTCCTTCTTGATTTCTACATTATGCTCTGTACGCTTTTTCGCTTGGCGAGCAGCCTTCTTGGCAGATTTAATTATTGGCATTTTATCCCTATTTTTTCCATTAAAATTAATTACTTGCCCCCATTATACCGCATTTCCCCTAAAAAGTAAAGACTAATTATTTTAAGCCTTGCGTATATTTGAAGCTTATGCTAAAATCAAATAAAGAAAGGTTGTTATGCCAGATTCAAAACCAACAGATACTACTACATTAGGTATGCCTCCGGCCCCCAGTTCGGATGCGCCTGATGCTGATGCTGATGCTGATGCTGACGATGTAACCACAACCCCAGAAAATCCCGACCTTATTTCCGATATCTCCGGTCGCATCGCCGAAGCTCACAATATTCTGATTGCGCTTTCTTCCGATCCGTCCGTTGATGAAATGTCTGCCGCTATCGGTCTCTCGCTCTCACTAGACCGCGCAGGGAAGCGTGCGACCGCTATTTATTCCGGTAAGACCCCAAATGCTCTGGAATTCCTAAAACCGGAAGATACTTTTGAATCTTCCGCCGACACGCTTCAAGATTTTGTCATCGCTATGGATAAAGACAAAGCCGACCACCTCCGCTATAAACTCGATGGCGACTTTGTTAAAATTTTTGTCACTCCCTATAAAACCCGCATTTCCGAAGAAGATTTAGAATTTTCTTATGGCGATTATAACATCGACCTCGTTCTCGCACTTAACGTTTCAAATGGCGTAGATCTAGATTCTGCCCTACGTGAGCATGGTCGCATTATGCACGATGCCACTATTGTCAATATCACAAACGGCAATCCGGGCAAATTTGCTGAAATTGAGTGGAGCGATAAAACCGCTAGCTCGATTTCCGAAATGACCGTCCGCCTGCTCCTAACCCTGAACCGCAAATTAGACATCGATGCCACCGGCGCGACCGCTTTCCTAACCGGCATCGTTGCCGCCACTAATCATTTCTCAAACGCCAAAACTACCGCTACCTCAATGGAAATTGCCTCGTCCTTACTTAAATTCGGCGCTGACCAACAACTCGTCTCCGATAACATTACTGGCGATAATTATATCTTTTCCGACAGTTCCGATTCTGTTTCGGTAAAAGACCTCGGCTCTAACGATATGGATGCTCCGTCCATTGACATCGCACACGATTCAAACCCAGATTCGGCAGATGTCTCCGACTCGCCATCCGAATCTGAGCCGGTAACTGAGTTTAATAAGCCGGTATCTGATTCCGAATCAGCATCCGAGCCTAAGTTAGCACCAAGCTCCGATACTGAGCCAACTCTAGGCGAAAAAGGCAATATCCTCGTAGCGCCAGAACTTGCTCCAGCCTCAGAATCCCCAGAACCGACGTCCGAACAACCTTCTCCTGCCGCGCCCCCGACGCTCGCCCCTTCTTCTGACTTCGTCTCAGAATCCCCCACAGAAGAGAAGAACTATGGGAAAATGCTGGAGGATGCCCTAGCCGAGCTTAACCCAGCGACTTCCTCAACCCCAACCGTCAGCTCCGAAGCGGCTGCTCCCGCCGTCCCAGATTTAAACTTCCAAATGCCAGATGAGATTCTGCCGCCCCCGCCCGCGCCGGCTATTAACTCCGAGCTTCCGCCACTTACCGTCCCAGAATCCACTACGGAACAACCGACTTTGCCAACCGCCCCAGAACCGTCGCTTGCCGCTCTTAGCCTCCCAACCGCCCCGACTCTTCCTACCGGGGAGCCTGCTGCGGCTACCCCCGCCTCAGATTCCTCTACAACCTTAAACCTTCCCACTACTCCGGAAACTCCTACTACAGCTCCGTCCGCCCCCGCCGACGCCAGCGCCTTCCAAATTCCTACGCTGAACCCTTGATTTTCTTTACAAAGTGCGCTATAATAGGGAAGTAGTGGATTCGTAGCTCA
>CAYSSH010000006.1:0-20342 GCA_964433705.1 uncultured Candidatus Saccharibacteria bacterium
GTATTTGATACTTGGTGTTGACAGTTAAACTTTTGACAAATAGACAGAAATGTCTATTTTTTAATGTGTTCGTAAAATAAATAATATTCAGAACTCTATATATATTTACTTTTAAGAATACTAAGTATATAATAAAGTATGAAAAGTATAACTAGTTATACTTAAAGGAGGCATATATGAAAGATAAATTTGTAGGTATTGCTAAAGTTGGAGAAAAAGGACAAATTGTAATCCCAAAGGAAGCAAGGGATATGTTTGATATTAATCCCGGGGATTCTATTATCGTATTATGTGATAAAGAAAAGGGTATTGCGCTATTAAAAGCAGATGCAATTGAAGATCTGTCTGATAAAGTATTCCCAAAAGGAGGTAATGAACAATGATTGCGATTAAAACAAAAAAATTAACAAAAAAATTTAAAGATAAGGTAGCTGTAAATGAAATTGATTTAAATATTAAACGATGCGACATATTTGCACTTTTAGGAGTAAACGGAGCTGGAAAAACAACTACAATAAAGATGCTTTCTGGCTTAATACTTCCAACTTCTGGCGAGATAATAATCGAAGATATGAATATGAAAAAAGATGTGTTTAAAATTAAAGAAATCTTAAATGTATCGCCACAGGAAACTGCTGTTGCTCCGAATTTGACCGTAAAAGAAAACTTAGAATTTATGGCTGGAGTTTACCAGATAAAAGATAAAGAAAAAAAGATTAATGAACTCATTAAACAGTTTAAGCTTAATGATGTACTAAACAAAAAAGCAAAAACTTTATCAGGTGGTTGGCAGAGAAAAGTATCTGTTGCAATAAGCTTGATAAACGATCCAAAAATATTGTTTTTAGATGAACCAACATTAGGATTAGATGTTATAGCAAGAAAAGAACTATGGAAAATTATTAATTCATTAAAAGGCAAAATAACAATTATATTAACAACTCATTATATGGAGGAAGCAGAAAGATTATCGGACAGAATTGGTATAATGGCGAATGGTAGTCTTATTGATGTTGGTACTTCAGAAGAATTAATTAAAAAGGCTAAAACTAAAAACTTTGAAGATGCTTTTGTATCTATTGCAACTGGGGGCGAACTAAAATGAGAATGATTAATTTTGCTAAAAGAAATTTTAAGGAATTAATTAGAGATCCTTTAAGTTTAATATTTGAAATCGTGTTGCCATTATTTTTATTATTTATTATTCAGCAATTTAATATACCAGCAGATAACTATCGATTAGAAAACTTCACACCATCTATAATTCTATTTGGTTTTTCATTTATTACACTGTTTACTGCTACATTAATTGCAAAGGATAGAACTTCAGCACTTTTAATTAGACTAGGGACATCTCCAATGAAAACAAGTGATTATATTTTAGGATATATATTATCATTATTGCCAATAGTGTTAATTCAAAATGTTTTGTTTTTCTTAACTGCTATTATTATGGGATTAGAATTTACAATTAGTATAATTCCAACTATATTAGTGTCTGTGATAATTTCTATATTCTTTATATCATTAGGAATACTAATTGGAAGTTTAGTTAGCGAAAAAGGAACTGGTGGTTTAGGAAGTATAGTTGTTCAATTAGTATGCTTTACAAGTGGAATGTATTTTCCTATAGAAGCAATGGGTGGAGTATTTGAAGCTATATGTAAAGCATTACCATTTGAGGCTTGTTTAAATATAATTCAAGGAACATTGCATAATGATTTTAATAACTTAACACTTGTTCAGATAATAGTATTTTTAATTTATTTCGTAGCAGTTATTTCGTTATCAATTATTATATTTAAAAAAAGGATGATTAGTGATAATAAGGATTGAATGTGGTATAATGGTAAAATGGATATGGTTTTACAAGTAGTTTTGCTCGTGGTGGGATTTGTATTCCTTATTAAGGGCGCAGATTGGTTAATCGATGGTGCGTCATCGACGGCGTCGCACTTTAAAGTTTCGAAACTCTTGATTGGGTTAACGATTGTGGCTTTTGGGACTGGAGCGCCAGAATTTGCAGTATCGGTTTCGTCTATCCTGAACAACACAAGCGATATGCTACTAGGGAATGTGATTGGTAGTAATATTTTAAACATTTTGCTTTTGATTGGGATTGGTGCGACAATTCGGCCGCTGAAAATTAAGCAAGACACCATTTCTAAAGAATTGCCATTGCTTCTTCTGATTTCGGTGATTTTAGTGATTCTATTCTTTGATGTTTTTTCTGGCGGAGAGGTGAACGTGATTTCGAGGACCGATGGATTTATTGCGCTGTCTGCTTTTGCGATTTTCTTGTTTTATATCTTTCGTATGGCGAAAAAGAATCGCAAGGCTGGAAAAGAAGTGGAAAAACCGAAGTTTGGGTTATGGATTTCGTTATTATTGATCATTGTTGGATTGGCAGGGGTCGTTGGCGGGGCGGAACTTGTGGTAAGTTCGGCGACTAATATTGCAACGGCGTTTGGCGTGCCGGAAAGAGTGATTGCGCTGACGATTGTGGCGTTTGGGACTTCGTTGCCGGAGCTTATTACAACGATTAAAGCGGCAAAACGAAACGAAACGGAACTTTTGGTCGGAAATATTATTGGTAGCAATATCTTCAATATCTGTATCGTACTGGGGCTTCCGGCGGCGATTTTTGGGACGATAACGCCAGATCAGTCTGATATGGTGGGACTCATAGTAGATCTAGCGGTGATGGTGCTTGCTACGGTTCTGCTTTTAGTGTTCTCGAAGACTGGGAAAAAGATTACGCGTGGAGAGGGGTTGGCGATGCTTGGTGTGTTTGCGATTTATTATGGTTTCCTAGTTACGAGCGTGGTTTTGAAGTTGACACAGGGTGCTTAGGTTGCTATAATATATTATATATAATATATGGTGCTTTGGCGGAGTGGTTACGCAGCGGTCTGCAAAACCGCGTACACCGGTTCAATTCCGGTAGGCACCTCCATTTTTTTAGGGCTTTAAGATCTTGGTAAGAAAACAATTTAGAGGTTTTTTCTAAAAAAGTTTGGGGTTTTAAGCGTCTTGTTCGAGGACTTGGTTCATTTTGTTTTTCGCATCTTCTATGGTTTCTTCGTCTGGGACCATAACATAGAGTTCGCGTGCGCCCATGGAATAAGTAATGTCGTACGTCCCGTAGCCATCTACGCTAATGCGGTCAATTTTCCAGGATGGCATGGTATCAAGTTGGAGATTGACGAGTTTGTAAATTTGGCTAGAAGGGATATTGGTCTGGAGGGAAGTGCCGATGGATGCGAGGATGTCGGTGTATTTTGAGATGAGAGTTTTTGACGAAGTAATTTTAGTAATAATGGCGGAGAGGACTTCTTGTTGGTTCTGGACGCGGTGACGGTCGCCAGTAGAATACGCATAGCGCTCGCGTGCGTAGGCTAGACCGCATTCGCCGCCAACATGAGCGGTAACTCCTGCGGTAAATGAACAACTGCTATTCGAACGAGCGGTGAAAGTAGCGTCTGGGTTTACTTCAACGCCACCAACTGCATCAATCAGTTCAATTGCAGAGCTGAAATTGATGCGAATATAATAATCAATATTAATACCGAATAGATCTTCCAATGTTTGTATGGACATATCAATACCGTAAATTCCGGCGTGGGTAAGTTTATCGTAAGGGCCTTCGGTGCCATGAAGTAAGACGTAATAATCGCGAGGAATAGAGGTTAGGAGGATTTGATGGGTTTTGGGATTTACCGTTACAATCATATTAACGTCGCTTCTGGAAACTTTAGCGATTTCACCATAGGTATCGATACCACTAATATAAATGTTGAACGGCTCGGTAGAAATATCGATATTGTTTACGACAATTTGGTCTAGTGGAATTTTAATTTCAATGGTGTAAATAATACGAATACTTGATTTTTTGAAATCTGGGATAATATCTTCGGCGGCTTCGAGAAGAGAGCCTTTGATTAAAACGGAGGCGGTTTGGTTTTCCATGAGGGCGGTTGAGGCGTCGATGAAATCCGGATATGTTGTAGTCGTTACTGGAGTTTGCTTAGTAACTTCGGCGAGGGCTTTTTGATAATTGTCGGAAGAATCTTTGTAAAGTCCCAGAGAATGTTCAGTTAAATCGGAGAGAGAGTTGTAAGACGAATCAGATTTGACGATGACGTAATATTCTTCGATTTGATAGTCGGTAGCTTTGATGGCGTCCATAAAAGTCATGGTTTGACTTAGATAAAAGAATACGACCATGAATCCAATGGTAAAAATAGTTTCAAAAACTAGGGCGATGATTTTGAATGGCTTTTTGAAGGACTTTTTAAATACAAAAAATCCGAAAAGAATTGCAAAAACAATTGAAGCGAGGGCGACAGGAAGAAGATATTTAATGGGCAGGACAGAGAGAACGGCTAAGATTATGCAAACGATGCTGGCAGAAATAAGGTAAAGGATGAAGAAAATGCGAGAGATAATCGTCAGAATAGAGTGGGAAGATTTAGGAGCTTTTGATTTCTCGGTTTTTTTAGAACTGGTAGATTTAATGCCAGTAAAAGCGGCGGCGATGTCCGTATCGCTAATGTCGTCTGGTATGTATTTGCCGGATGTCTTATTCGTCATTTTAATCCCGTTTGTATAAATCGCGCGTGTAAAGTTTATCGCCAAGATTTACGGTTTTGTCATCGCAACGGTTGGCGACGACAATGTCACTTTGATTAACAAACTCATCAAAATCGTTAATAACTTTTAAGTCGTCAAAAGTTTCTGATGTGAGGGTGGGTTCGTAAATAATGACTTCGATATCATTATTGCGTAGTAGATTAATAATGTCCTGAATGGCGCTGGAGCGAAAATTATCAGAGCCGGCTTTCATGGTCAAACGATAAATACCAACGGTTTTAGGGTTTTTCGCAATAATCATGTCGGCAATATGTTGTTTACGAAGATCGTTTGCTTCGATCGTAGCGTCAACGAGGGTTTCGGGAATGCCTTTATAATTTGCACGAAGTTGTTTAGTGTCTTTTGGAAGACAATAGCCGCCGTAGCCAAACGATGGGTTGTTATAATGAGTACCAATACGCGGGTCGAGGCAGACACCTTCGATGATGTCTTTCGCGTTGAGAGCGTGTCGTTCGGCGTAAGTGTCCAGTTCATTGAAATAGGCCACCCGAAGGGCAAGGTAAGTGTTTGCGAAGAGTTTAACCGCTTCGGCTTCAGTTGAATTCATAAATTTAATTGGAACATCTTTTTCTTCGGCGCCGTCTAGAAGTAAATCAGCGAATTGATGTGCGGTTTTGCTATTGCTGCCGACAATGATACGAGATGGATGAAGATTGTCGTAAAGCGCATGTCCTTCGCGGAGAAATTCTGGCGAAAAGAAAATATTGTCTAGATGATATTTGCGCTTGATTTTAGAAATATAACCGACTGGAATGGTTGATTTTATAACGACTGTCGTGTTTTTATTGTAGCCTTCAAATTGGAGGGCGATAAGTTTTTCGATAATGTTTTCAACGGAAGATGTATCGAAATGGTTCTTAATTTCATCGTAATTTGTGGGGGTAGCAATAATAATATAGTCAGCCCCAATCATGGCAGGGCGCCAATCGGTAGTTGCGGTAAGGTTTAACTTTTTGTTTTTAAGAAAATCTTGAATTTCTTTATCTTCAATTGGAGAAATACCATTATTAATCATCGCGACTTTTTCAGGGACGATGTCTAGAAGAGTTACTTGATGATGCTGGGCGAGAAGAGTGGCTAGACTTAGACCTACATAACCGGCGCCAGCGATGGTGATTTGCATTATTTGCTCCTATTTTAGATTGACCTATGTATAAGTATAGCATATTTATGGGGTATTTGAAAGTATAAGCATTTTTTGTACGGGTTTAAATAATGACAAGCATGATTGATTTTTTGAAAAAGATATGATATAATTTAAGTTAGAGTAATTATTGTTTATTGTTATGGCGAATAATGAAAAGAAATACTCGGTTTTGATGTCGGTTTACGAAAAAGAAACCCCTTCTTTTTTACGTCAAAGTATGGACAGTATTTATAACCAGACGGTTCCAACGGACGATTTTGTATTGATTTGTGATGGAAAATTGACTGATGGGCTGTATGTGGTGATTGATGAGATGAAAAAGAAGTTTGGCAGTCGGCTCAGAGTGATAAACCGTGAGAGGAACGTAGGACTGGGTTCGACGCTGAATTTTGGAATTAATGAATGCAAAAATAAGATTATTGCGAGAATGGATTCGGACGATGTATCGGTTCGGGATAGATGTGAAAAAGAGCTAGAAATACTGGATAAGAACCCTGAGATTAGCGTCGTGGGAAGTTTTGTAGCGGAATTTGAGACGTCGCCGGATGAGTTGAAGTCAATTCGTAAGGTACCGGAAACGCAAGAAGAAATTTTAAAATTTGTGAAGATTCGGAGTCCGATGAACCATCCTTCGGTGATGTATCGTAAGGAAGACGTAATTGCGGCGGGGAATTATCGGAATGTGAGGTTTTGCCAGGATTATTATCTGTGGGCGAAAATGTTAGCGAAGGGTTATAAATTATATAATATTCAGGAACCGCTAGTATTAATGCGCGAGAACAAAAACTCTTTTAAGCGACGTTCGGGAAAAGAGTATTTTAAGATTCAGAAGCAGTTGTTTCAAGAAATGCGTCGCGATGGACTTTTGAACACCTCGGAGTATTATGGGGCGGTAGCAGTGCGATTTTGTTCAGCGATGGCGCCTAATTGGATGAGAAAGGCGCTTTTTAAAAGGTTTATGAGGGTGGAGATAAAATGAGAATTTTATTTGTCATCCCAAGAATGAATGGCGGTGGTGCGGAAAGAATGGTGGCTAATTTAAGCAACTATTTAGCTTCTTCCAACGATGTTACCGTG
The DNA here is from genome assembly GCA_964433705.1 of uncultured Candidatus Saccharibacteria bacterium. GTDB lineage: Bacteria > Patescibacteriota > Saccharimonadia > Saccharimonadales > Saccharimonadaceae > Nanosyncoccus. The sequence goes on from CAYSSH010000006.1 coordinate 6,878, forward strand.
TTGACTTTTGTGTCTGATGAATCCTTTTATGAGTTGGATAAAAAAATCAAGTTTGTGAGTTGTAAATGTCAGATTAATCGTAAGAATAGAATAATGAGAATAGCAAGTTATGCAAAAAGTTTTCCAAAATTATTATGTTTTTTAAGAAACCAGATTACAAGTTTTAAGCCGGATTGTGTGATTTCTATGTTAGTTGCGGCGGATATTATGACTTATCTTGCCACGATTGGTAACAGTGTGGTTAAGATTTATTCTGAAAGAAATGATCCTACGAGAAGGAATGCTATTCTAAGGTATGTTTTACGGAGAGTTTACAGAAAAGCTGATATGTTTATATGCCAAAGTAAAAAAGTTTATGATTATTATGTTTTTATTCCGAAGAAAAGAAAAAAGATTATTCCGAATATGCTTGATTTAAGGTCTTTGCCTGCGCCATGCATTGATGAAGAAAACCATACGATTGTTTCAGTTGGGAGATTGACCGAACAGAAGAATTTTGAGATGTTAATAGAAGCATTTAAAGAAGCTATGCCGAAGATTCCTGATGACTCGAATTTGGTAATCTATGGGGCTGGGCCTTTGGAAGAAAAACTAGCAGCTAAGATTAAAAATGAAGGGCTTTCAAAAAAAGTGTTTTTAAAAGGTGCGCAAAGCGATGTCCTGAATAAAATGGCTGGTTGTGCTTTGTTTGTGCTACCCTCTTTATATGAAGGTTTTCCAAACGTTTTGCTGGAAGCGATGGCGGTTGGACTGCCTGTAATTTCAACAGATTTTTTTACTGGGGTAGCTAAGGAATTGATAAAGAAAGAAAATGGCATAATTGTCGCTGTCGGGGATGAAAAAGAAATGGCAAAGGCGATTGTGAAGATAATGAATGATGATATGATGAGAAAGAAATGTAGAATGAATAATGTTGAAGTAATGGGGCTATTTGGGGCTGAAAAGGTTGGAGAAGAGTGGAAGAAAATGATAATTGGCGTGGTGAGGGGTAAAAATGTCTGATTATATAAAAAAATGTTTAAATTATTTGTTGAGGCGGGCGTGGTTTCTCCCGGATGGGTATATTTTGAGGTTAAAATATCGTTTATTGATGGGGAAAGAATTAGATCTTGATAACCCGAAAACATTTAATGAAAAACTACAATGGCTAAAATTACATGATAGAAAAGATATTTATACAACGATGGTTGATAAATATGAGGCGAAGAAATATGTCGCTAAGATTATTGGCGAAGAATATATTATTCCGACGCTTGGAATATATAATAGTTTTGATGAAATTGATTTTAATAGATTGCCGAAAAAGTTTGTGATTAAATGTACACATGATAGCGGGGGGTTGGTGATATGTAAAGATAAAGAGAAACTTGACAAGAAGATGGCTAGAAAAAAGATTGAAAGGTCACTGAAGCGAAATTATTATTATGGTAATCGGGAATGGCCATATAAAAATGTGAAGCCGAGAATAATTATCGAGGAGCTTTTGGAAGATAAGGAAAGCCCATCGACTTCAATGCGGGATTATAAGTTTTTTTGCTTTGATGGCAAGCCGGAAATTATGTACTTATCTGAGGGTTTGGAAAATCATGCGACGGCGAGTATGAGTTTTTATGATATGGATTTTAAATTAACAGATTGTAAGCGACGGGACTATAAGAAATTAGATTATACTCCCAAAAAGCCAAAGAATTTCGAGAAAATGAAAGAATATTCTGCGGTTCTTTCAAAGGGCATACCACATGTGCGCGTAGATTGGTATGAAGTGAACGGGAAATTGTATTTTGGAGAATTAACATTTAGTTCCTGTGGTGGGTTTATGCCATTTGAGTCCGAGGAGTGGGATAGGAGATTGGGGGATATGATAGATTTGAAGTTGGTGAAGGGACGTAGCGATGAAAAATAAAAGAGTAACGATATTTATTGGAAGTTTGAGTGGTGGTGGAGCTGAGCGTGTGGCCTGTAACTTGGCGAATTATTTAAGCCGACGTCAGTATTATATTGATGTTGTTACGATGTCGGATACAAAAGCGTCTTATGGCTTGAATGAAAATGTTAAAGAAATTGCATTATTGAGCGATAAAGAAAAAACAAATAAAATTAAAGATAACTTAGTACGAAATGAAAGATTAAAAAAATATATTAAGGAAAACCAGGATGTTTCGTGTTATATCGTGATGCTCCCGATTACGATTTTTATGTTAGCGAGATTGCGACGGATGATTCCTGGAAAGACTATTATTGCGGAGCGATGCAACCCGGATTCTTATAGTCTTTTGGTGAAAATGATGATGCGATATGCTGCTAAGCGATGTGATTTGTTAGTGGTACAAACAAAAGAAATTGGGAATTGGTATAAAGATGTCAAAAATAAAATTATTATCCCTAACGCGATTAATAAGGATGTGGTGATGCCGGAGCGACGAGAAGTTTTGAAAAAGATTGTGGCGGTGGGAAGGTTGACGAAGCAAAAGAATTACCCGATGTTGATAAAAGGTTTTTATGAGTTTCAGAAGAAACATCCGGAGTATATTTTAGAAATATACGGTCAAGGTAAAGAAAAAGAAGAGTTGGAACGGTTAGTGCGGGAATATGGGATTTCAAAAAAAGTGAAATTCTTAGGATATGTTTCTAATGTTTCAGAGAGAATTGCGGATGCGAAATGTTTCGTGATGACATCAAATTATGAAGGAATGCCCAATGCTCTGATTGAAGCAATGTGTATGGGGCTTCCTTGTATTGCAACGGATTGTGATGGTGGTGGAGCGAAAGCGTTGATTTTAAATGATAAGAACGGAGTGTTGATTCCAAAAAATGATGTTGACGAACTGGTGGGGAAGATGAATAGGATTGTTGAAGATGACGATTTTGCGAAAAAGATAGCGGAAAATGCGAAGGAATTAAAAAATCAGCTAAGTTATGATAAAATATATGCGGAATGGGAAAAAGCAATTGCAAATAATGAGGGGATAAAAAATGGGTAAGTGGAATATAAAAAATAATGTTACTATTGGTATAATGAGAGCGAAGAATAGTGTGTCCGCATTTAGACTTAGGTATTTGCCAAGCTTGCTTTTTTGCGTGATAGCGACGATTCTGATATATGCGCCATATCAAAGTGAAAGTCCATTGGGCGGTGGAGCGTTGCATGATGTGCTCTATATCGTCGTGTGCTTCTTAATGGCGATTGTTGTTGTATGTTTATTACCAATAGTGAAAAAAGAAAAAATAACTAGGGAATCGTTGCTTGCGATGATTCCGGCGTTTGTATTAGTGTTATTTAATATTATGCATAGAAATGGCGATGCGAGTATTGGAGGTGTTATTTCCGTGCTTTGGGTTATCTTTTGTGCGTTCCCAGCGGATATGAAGAGAAAAACGTTTTTATATTTTCGTAATGTATGGGTTGTGATATGTATAGTCGGTATTGTGTGTTATTTGGCGTTTTTGATTAATGCGCCACTACCTTGGAGAGAGGTATCGTATTATTGGGGTGGTGATAGTCTAAAATATATTGATTATGGCGTGAGCTTTCTATATAAAGATAGACTTATGGTGCGTCTTTGTGGGATTTGCAATGAGCCGGGGCTACTTGGAACTATTTCGGCATTGTTTTTATGCGCTGATAAAATGAATTTGCGGCGCAAAAGCAACATTATAATCTTTATAGCTGGTTTAATGACTTTTTCAGTGGCATTTATCATTATGATTTTAGTTTATGTTTTGGGTAGATTTATTATTTTAACAATTAAAGAAAAAAATAGGAGAAAAAAGATTTATCGGATGGCGGTGCTTTTTACGTGTCTTTTGGCTTGGATATTCGTATTACCAAATATTCATACTGGGAATTCGATGATAGATTATACATTGCAGCGTTTGGCATTAACTTCGGATGGAATGCTCGCGGGCGATAATAGAACGACTGCGGCTTTCGATAAGGAATTCGATAGAACTTTTTCGCAAAATCCATTATTTGGTCAGGGTAAAGGATACGTAAACGAAATGGGGCTTGAAAAGAATCTATCATATAAGATATATCTTCTTGAGTATGGTATAGTGGGTTGTGTATTGATTTGGGGCACGTTAGCGGTGGCGGTGATGCGTAAAAATATGAAGAATTTTGAAATAATGCTATTTGTTTTAGTGTTTTTTATTAGTATTTATCAAAGGCCGTTGATCATCACGCCAAGCTACGCAATTGTACTACTTGGTGGTGTGGAATATTTAAAAAGTTTAGTTTGTAACGCCAAGAATTATCATTGAAGAGTTTATTGGGGATGATTTGGTAGATTATCGCTTCTATTGTTTTAATGGTAAGCCAGAAATAATCTATCAATACATCAACGAGTCACAAAAAGATAATTCAAAGCCAGAGCCAAGTCATTGTAATATTTACGATGTGAATTGGAAGCTTTTGGATGTTCATCAGAAATCGTTACCAACCGAACGAAAATATCCTATGCCGAAGAGCTTAAAGAAGATGGTTGAACTTGCGACGAAACTTTCGAAAGGGGTGGCTTTTCTTCGGGTTGATTTCTACGAGGTGAACGGTAAACCGCTTTGTGGTGAATTAACATTCTATCCTGGTAGCGGCATGTCTAAGTTTTATCCGGAGGAGTGGGATAGGAAATTGGGGGACATGATAGATTTAAGTAGGGTTAAGAATTAATTTTGCTTTTAGAAATCTTTTTTAATGTTGTAAGTTTGAGATGGGAATAGGTAATAGTCCATTTGATGTGTTTTATTCCGCGGATTTTGAAATAGCGAAGAGTATTAACGGCAAACGGAATATATAAGTCGATATAGCCGTCTTTGATCCAAAACGAACTCTTGTAGGGATGAGTAAAACCATAAATTAGGTTTTGGTCGGAATAGGGAAAATCCAATTCTTCGCATGAAGTAAAATGATTTGGAGAGTTTATGTCGGCGACGCAGAGATATAATTTGTAGTCTTTTGATAATAATAAATGATAGATTTGGCCTTCAAAAATTTTAACTTCGCCATGCCAACAATTATTGGTAAAATTATTGATTTCAACAGGGTTTGACGCAGACCAGTCTTTGAGATTTTGGCTTGTCTTATAATAGCATTTATAATCTTGGTTGTAAAAATATAAATAATATGTATTCTTGATTTTAATTAAGCTGGGCGATAAATACCAGTTGTCACTGTAATCTAGAATTAATTCTGGTTCGGAGAAATGTATGCCATCTTTTGACATGATGCGGTAGATGCGGCTTTTCGCCTTTAACTCTTGACCGGTCTTATCTTCTTCGGTATAGCGATACCAAAGCTCAAGAGTGTCATTTTCATAGAAAAGAAAATTATCATTATAGAATTTTGGTTTTTTGAGTTTTGGGTTTCGTTTGATAATGGGAAGAAGTGGGTTTTTAATCCCCTCTGGGATTTGAAAATTATAACCATCGTTTGAAACGGCGAGTGAGGGGTTTTCGTATTCGATGTTATTATTGTCGTATGGGGTATGGGCGAGATAATAATGAAAATGGTTAAAAGGTTTTTCAAGAAATAGGATATATGGGTGTGTAGTTCCGCCACTGCCATCAAAGGTTTCGAGATTGATTTTTTCCAGAAATTTTTCAGATTTCGAGAGGGAGCGGCGGATGGTTTTGGTTTTTTGGGCGTTTAAAAATTTTGGTAGGTTTATGAGGTCGATTCGATAGCGTTTTTTTAATATTGCGCCAAAAGTAATGAATGAAATGAGAGTAACAACTAAAATAATAATTAACCACATAAGATATATTATATAATAAATATGGATAATATTCAATGAAACTGGCGCTTTGGGATTAATTATAGTATAATATATATTAACATTATGAAAATAATGCATTTTATTCATGGATTAAATACCGGTGGGGCGGAAACTTTGGTGAAGAATTATTTTTTGAATTTTAACAAAAACAAAAATGAATATTTGCTTTTATGTTTAGAGCATGTGCTGAGTTCGCCGTATGAAGAATTATTGAAACGCCATGGTGTGAAAATGATTTTTGTGGAAGATTTAATGCAAAATGAGTTTTTTTTAAGGTTTTTTAAGAAAATTTATATACGAGTTAAAAAGTTTTGGGTTGTGAGAAAAATAATTCGTGAGGAGAAACCGGATATTATACATTTTCATTTAATGCTGAACAAGTTGGTGAAGTTCGCACGACCAAAAAAAGGTACGAAACTTTTTTATACGGTGCATAGCGAGCCGAAAAAACTATGGAATTTGGATAGTCGGGGGCGAAAGGAAGAATTTTTGGCGGCGAAATGGTTAGTTGGTAAATATGGGATGCGATTTATTGTACTACATGAAAAAATGCGTAAGGAAATTAATGAAATGTTTAATGTGGATAACTCGGTAATATTAAAAAATGGGATTGATGTGCAAAAATATCGTTTGAAATATGACAAAGGTTTATTAAAACAGAAATTTGGGATTCCTGAGAATGCGTTTGTAGTGGGGCATGTTGGGAGATTGTCGGGTGTAAAGAACCATAAGTTCTTAATTCAAGTTTTTGCGGAAATCAAAAAAACGAAGAAAGATGCCTTTTTGCTTTTGGTCGGGAGCGGCGAAATGGAAGTGGAGATAAAAAAAGAGATTAAGGAAAAGGGGCTTGAAAAATCTTTTATGATTTTATCAAATCGTGATGATATGCCGGAGATTTTTGCGATGATGGATGCGTTTGTGTTCCCGTCTTTTTGGGAGGGGATGCCAACGGCGGTGATTGAGGCACAGGAGTCAAGACTTCCTTGTTTTATTTCGGATGCGATCCCGAAGGAGGCGATAATTTCTAATACAACAGAGCAGCTGCCGCTAGAGCTAGGTGCGGTGAAATGGGCCGAGAAGATTTTAAATTATGAGAAGCCGAAGAGAATTATTGTGAATGACGAGGATTGGGATATTAAGAAGATTACGGCGGAGTTAGAAGATTTATATGCGGATGCTATGAAGGGGCAACATAATGGATAAAAGTCGGACGAAAAATACAACGAGGAATATTGGGGCGGGGTTACTTTATCAGATTATAGCAATTGTTTTGCCATTTGTGAATCGAACGGCGATTTTATGGATACTTGGGGCGGAATTTACTGGTCTTGCGGGACTTTTTTCGTCAATTTTAAATGTGCTGAACATGGCGGAACTTGGATTCAACACGGCGATCGTTTATAGTCTTTATAAACCGATGGCGGATAATGACCATAAGAGAATCTGTGAAATCGTGTCGTTATTTAGAAGGATTTATACGGTAGTGGGGTCGATAGTGTTGGTGGGGGGTCTTGCGGTAATGCCGTTTTTGACAAAATTAATTAATGGTTCATATCCTGATACGATTAACTTATATTTGGTGTATTTCTTGTATTTAATTAATTCTGCGATTAGTTATTTTATGTTTGCATATAAAGAATGTCTTTTGATTGCGGACCAAAGACAAGATATCGCAAAAAATATTCGAACTCTGGTAAATGTGCTGCGGTATTTGGCGCAACTTTTAGTGCTTCTTGTTACGAAAGATTTTTATATCTATTTAATTGTGGCGATTATCGGGACGATGGTGACGAATATTCTGATCCATTATTCAACGAGAAAACGATATCCGTATTATAAACGGATTAAATATAAGGTGCGTGTGCCGGCGGAAATGAAACGGCAAGTTAAAGGGCTAACTATTGATAAAATTTGCGATACTTTTCGGAATTCTTTTGATAGTTTAATAATTTCAAGTTTTATCGGACTGACGGCGACGGCAATTTACGGAAACTACTATTATATATATGCGGCAATTTATGGTATTATGCTGGTAATTTCGAATGCGATGAGCGCAAGCGTTGGAAATAGCATTGTAAAAAATACAGAAGAGGTAAATTATCATCACTTGTTGTCATTTTCGCAGATATTTGCGGGGATTGTGGGTTTTTGTACTGTGGTGATGGCGTGTTTTTATCAGCCGTTTATGAAAATCTGGGCTGGGGAAGAATTGCTTTTGCCGACGTTTGACATGCTACTATTTTGTGTTTACTTTTATGTAATCAATATGAATAATATTCGGAATCAATATATTTCTGGAACTGGGATGTGGTGGAAATTAAAGTGGTCGTATATCTTAGAAGCGTTGGCGAATTTATTATTGAATTTTATTTTGGGAAAACTTTTAGGAATAACCGGTGTGATTTTGGCAACGATATTTACGATTTTCGTGTTTAATTATTTGTGGCGAAATCAGGTTTTGTTTAAAAACTATTTTAAAGAACAGAGTTTGGCACTGTTTTATAAAGAGCAATTTAGTTATTTGCTATTGACGGCGCTAGGACTTTTGTTGTCTTTCTTTGCGGTAGAGCATTTGCCTTTTGAGGGAATAATGGATTTCGTGGCAAGGGGTATAATTTGCTTATTTGTGCCAAATGTGATATACTATATAGGAGTAAGATATACGAAACGTTATGAAGAAACTAGGGTGGTTTTAAAGCGAATTATAAAAATAATCTTTAGACGTAAGGAGACGAATGGTTAGTTTTAGCAATAAGACAATCTTAATCACTGGGGCGGCGGGGTTTATTAGTAGCTATCTTAGCGAAAGAATATGTTTAGAAAATCCGGATGCTAAGGTGATCGGATTTGACTCTGTGAATGATTATTATGATGTAAGGTTAAAAAAAGCGCGACTTGAAAAGTTGAGTGAATTTAAGAATTTTGTTTTTATAAAGGGGAATCTGGCAGATAAAGATTTAGTGTTTAAGGTTTTTGAGGAATATAGACCGGAAATTGTAGTGAATCTTGCGGCGCAGGCGGGGGTGCGGTACAGTATAGAGCATCCTGATGCCTATGTGGAATCAAATATCGTTGGGTTTTACAATATCTTGGAAGCGTGTCGGAAATATCCAGTTTCTCATTTGGTTTATGCGTCGTCATCGTCGGTTTATGGTGGAAATAAAAAGGTGCCATTTAGTACAGAAGATAAGGTTGATAATCCGGTTAGTTTATATGCGGCGACGAAAAAAAGTAACGAACTTTTTGCGCATGCGTATGCAAAACTTTATGATATTCCGTCAACTGGTTTAAGATTTTTTACGGTTTATGGACCTGCTGGGCGACCAGATATGGCATATTTTGGGTTTACCGATAAATTAATTCGTGGCGAAAAAATACAGATTTTTAATTATGGGAATTGTAAGCGAGATTTTACTTATGTGGACGATATTGTGGAGGGGATTATAAGAGTGATGGCGAAGGCGCCAGAAAAGAAAACTGGAGAAGATGGACTGCCGGTGCCGCCATATAAAGTTTATAATATTGGGAATTCTACACCTGAGAATTTGTTGGATTTCGTGAGAATATTACAGGAAGAGTTGGTGAGAGCGGGGGTGTTAGACGCAAATTATGATTTTGAGGCACATAAAGAATTGGTACCGATGCAACCGGGGGATGTACCGGTGACGTTTGCGGATACGACGGAGCTTCAAAAAGATTTTGGTTTTCGTCCACAAACACCACTTAGAGTTGGTCTGAGAAAATTTGCAGAGTGGTATAAAGAGTTTTATTTTTCGGAATAATTTGCTATAATAAATAGTAAGATAATTTAATACAAGGAGTGGAAATGGAATTAGGAATAATAATTGGAATCGTCATAGTCGTGGTGATTTTGATTGGTATAATTGTAGGGTCATATAATTCGCTGGTCAAATTGGACGAACGGGTAAATGAGGCGTGGAGCGACATTACAGTACAACTGAAATACCGTGCGGATTTGATTCCAAACGTTGTGGAAACTGTAAAAGGTTATGCGAAACACGAAAAGGAAACTTTCGAGATGGTGACGAGCGCTCGAAGTGCAGTGATGGGCGCAAAAACCGTAAAACAGGCGGCGGAAGCGGAAAAAGAAATGCAAGGTGCGCTTGGAAGGATTTTTGCGATTGCGGAGGCTTACCCAGAATTAAAAGCTAACACGAATTTTGTAAAATTGCAAGAACAATTACAAGATGTTGAAGATAAAATCCAGGCGGCGCGAAGATTTTATAATTCTGGAGCAAAAGAACTTAATACTAAAATTAAGACTTTCCCGACGAATTTGATTAATAAAATTATTGGTCATTTTAAGAAGCGTGATTATTTCGAAGTAGCGGATTCTGAGAAGGCGAAAATTGCGAACGCTCCAGAAGTGAAGTTCTAAAATGTATAAGCATATCGCTCAAAACAAACGCAGAACCATTGTAATAATGGTGGCGTTTGTTTTGATGATTGCGGCGATTGCGGCAATCTTTGCGTGGGTTTATAATGACGTTTGGATTGCGGTTTGGACTGTGTTTATAGCGATTATTTATGCAACAATCCAATATTTTGCGGCTGGGTCAATTGCGACAATGATGACAGGTGCGGAGGAAATAACAAAAAAGGATAATCCTAGATTATATAATATTGTGGAGAACTTATCAATTACAACTGGGCTACCGATGCCGAAAGTTTATATTATTAATGACTCGGCGCCAAATGCCTTTGCGACCGGGCGTGATCCTGAACACGCGGTGGTGGCGGCGACAACAGGACTTTTAGACATTATGAATGACAAGGAACTTACGGCGGTAATGGCGCACGAAATGTCACATGTTAAAAACTATGATATTAGAGTATCAATGATTGTGTTTGGGCTGACATGTGTGATTGGTTTGATTTCTGATGTGGCGTTTCGGATGATGTTTTATGGAAATCGGCGGAGAAATGATGAGGGGAGTCCGGTCGGATATGCCTTAATTGCGGTTGCGGCGATTTTGTCGCCGATCCTTGCGGCAGTGGCGCAAATGGCGGTTTCGCGTGAGCGGGAATATCTTGCAGATGCGTCAGCGGTAAGTATCACAAGATATCCTGAAGGAATGATTGATGCTTTGAAAAAATTACAGTCACATTCGGCGCCAATGAAGTCACAAAATGTGGCGGCGGCGTCGATGTATATTAATAATCCATTAAGAAAGGGGTTTTTCGGTGAAATTCTCAGTACTCATCCGCCGATCGAAAAACGCATTGAAAGATTGGAAGAGGGCAAAAAGATTTTCTAAAGGTGCTAAATTAATTCTAAAAAACTGGGTTTGTTTTTTGTCGTTGTGGTGTTTTGTAGCAATTCTAAATTCTTTAATTGGCATGTCTGAACTTTCGAAGGGCGCAATGGTGGCGGGATTTTTGGTGGTTTTTTTAGTAGCCTTTCTTTTAACAATTTATTCAACAAGGCATTTTGTGACGAGAGAAAAAATTGTTTTGAAAGAAATGATAAAAAATGTGTTTAGACCGATTTTTGCGGTTGGGGTGCTTTTAATTCTGGCGATTTTACAATGTTTGCCGATATTAATTCTTGTCATTGTTTATGATTCGGCGGTGGAGACGAATTTTTTGGCTAACTTTTGGTATGCGATTTTGTTTCTGCTGTTTGCGATTTTGATGTGCGTAGTTAGTGGATATTTGCTCGCGCCAACGATTGTGGCGATGGTGGCGGCGAGTATACCAAAGATGAATCCGTTTAAAACTTTAGCGGGTGCATCTGAAATCATGAATAAAAAGAGATTACAATTTTGGATGATGTTTGTAATGGTGCTTGTGGCAGTAATTGTGATTTTTGTGGTTGTGATTTTGATGATAGTGGGGCTGGAATTACTACTTAGACAGATGGGAGTGGAAATACTTTTGGTGCCGATTGGTGTGATAGCGATGATGAGTTTTGCGGAAATCGTGATGACGGTTTATCTTTATTTGTATTATCGCGCGCTGATAAATTTGTGATAAAATAGTAGTATGAATAAAGTGGAGGCAGAGGCAAGAATTCTGAAATTGCGCGAGCTGATTAATGAATATCGGTATCATTATCATGTTCTCGATGAGTCAATTATGAGTGAAGCGGCGGCGGATTCGTTGAAGCATGAGTTGGCGCAGCTTGAGGGCGAGTTTCCGGAGTTGATTACGCCGGATTCACCGACGCAAAGAGTAGCCGGAAAGCCACTTGATAAGTTTGAAAAAGTAGCACATGAAAAACGGATGATTTCACTTATGGATGTGTTTTCACCGACGGAAGTAAAAGAATGGATATTACGAAATGAAAAGTTGGTACCGGGCGGAAGAATAAAAGAATTCTTTACGGATATTAAAATGGATGGGTTGGCGTGTTCGCTGAAGTATCGGGATGGAGCTTTTTATCAAGCGGTGACGCGGGGTGATGGGCTAGTTGGCGAGGACGTGACCTTGAATGTCAAAACAATTCAAAATATCCCGCTTGTACTTTCTTCAGAAGAGGTTCTTGACTTTTCTGACGTAGAAGTGAGGGGGGAAATTATTATTTTTAAGGAAGATTTCGAGAAGCTAAAGGGAGAGTTTGCAAATCCGCGGAATTTGGCGGCGGGGTCGATTCGGCAACTTGACCCTAAGGTTGCGGCGAGCCGACCGTTAAGATTTATTGCGTATGATTTGGTGAAGCCAGATATGCCAACTTGGCATGAAGCGTATGAAATGTTGAGGAGGTTGGGTTTCCAAACTTCAAAAGAAGATTTAGTGTGGGATCGGGAAAATCTTGAGGAATTATTCAAATATATTGAAAAACTAGATGAATATCGTAAGGGGTTACCGTTTAATACGGATGGGATGGTAATTAAGATAAATGACCGGGCGGTTTATGATATGTTGGGGATTGTGGGGAAGACACCGCGTGGAGCTGTAGCTTATAAGTTCCCGGCGGAAGAAGCGACGACGGTGGTGCGTGATATTGTGATTTCGATTGGGCGGACTGGGGTGGCGACGCCGGTGGCGTTGTTTGATCCGGTGATGGTGGCGGGAACGACGGTGAAGCACGCGTCGCTACATAATGCGGATGAGATTAAGCGGTTGGATGTTCGAGTGGGGGATACGGTAATTATTTATAAGGCGGGAGATATTATTCCGCAGGTAAAAGAGGTTTTGACGTCTTTGCGGCCTGAAGGAACTTTGAGATATGATTTTGCGGCGGAACTAAAAAAGCAATATCCAGAATTAACTTTTGAGCGACCGGAAGGAGAAGTAGCATATCGAGTGAAAGGAGAGAACTCGGATTTGATTTTGAAGCGGGCGATAGAATATTATGCGTCGAAACCGGCATTAAATATCGAAGGACTGGGCGAGAAAAACGTTGAGGCGCTGGTTAGCAGTGGGCTTTTAAAATCAGTGGCGGATTTATATAGGTTAACCGAGCGGGAGGTGGCTAAACTTGAGAGGTTTGGTGAAATTTCGGCACGAAATTTGGTGGAGGCAATTCAGGCCTCAAAGACGCCGACTCTGGCTAAGTTTATTACGGCGCTGGGGATTCGTCATGTTGGAGCGCAAACTGCGGTGAGTTTGGCGCGAAAATTTGGAAGATTAGAAGCTCTAATGGAAGCGAGCGAGGGCGATTTGTTGGCGATTCCGGATATCGGAGAGGTCGTAGCGGAGTCAATTTTGGCGTGGTTTAGTGACGAGGA
>CAYSSH010000007.1:0-20274 GCA_964433705.1 uncultured Candidatus Saccharibacteria bacterium
TTATTCTTCCAGCTAATATCTTGAACGCACTTGCCTTAGGCGAGCACTCTTTTGAAGCATGGTTTTCGGAACCAGAATCAGGAACTGCTAAGGCGAGCTTCAAAATCGTAGAACCAAAAACCGATGACGACGACGGAGATATCGTAGCCCCCGACACCGGTGCATTTACCAGCGAAGGTAGCAGTGCAGAAATAACAAACGATTTCCCGGTTATTGCTATGATTGTTGGAATCGTTGTAGCGACAGGTGTTTTAATGAAGAAAGAAAAACGAAAAGAATAGACTAATTATTCTTCTTTGCCTTCGTGACCACTACCCAAGCACTAGCAATAAAAATGCTAGCAACGAAAGCTACTGTTGAAAAGGGCGGAATAGCGGAAGCTGAACTCATACCACGTGAGCTTAAGCCGGTATCTGGAGCACCAACTTTTGTGGCAATTGCGAAATTAGAGAAGCTGTTTGTTCTGAAAGTGACTGTATTTGTCTCTGGATCGTAGCTATCAATTTCAATAATCTCGAATTCGTCACCATCATCAATATTGTGGACGATTACAATATTAGAAACATCGACACCTTCGGCAAGTTGAAGTGTGATAGTGGCCTCGTTATTTAGATGATGTACTTGATTGGACCAAACGTCGTCGCTATCATTTTTACCTTTATAAAAGACATTGAAGAGGTCAATATCTAAGTAATGTTCAATATTATAACCTGTGGCGGCGGCTTCGAAATTTGTGATTTTGTCAGAAGTTAACTCAACATCAGAAACGGAGAGTTGGACCGTGCCGGCATCTAATTCACCACTGCCTAAAGTAATAGTACCGCTATCAACTTTTTCACTGGTTGCCGACACTATATCGTCCGTCTTCGTAAAAGTGGCCGCAAAATGGATATTGGTGTCTGGCATTGTAAAAGTATATCTATTGATATCTTCCTGAGCTTCTAGGGGGACACCATTAGCGCTGACGCTTGTTAATTGGTAACCGTATTCTGGAGTAAATTCGAAGACGACTTGAGATTCTGGCATAACTACTATATGTCCAAAGCCATTATCAACGCCACCGTCAGTATGGTGGATATTCCAAGCGTCTTCTGGAACAAGCTCGCCTTCGGGGTTATAGACGGCAACAGCTTTAGCGCTACCGTGAGTAAGCAAAGCATCTTCGTCTTCAAGGTCCTCCACGCCAGGATTACCCCAAATAATAGTACCACCGCCACCGCCAGTACTAACCATAGTGAGGCTAATGACATAGCTGTCCGACTCTTCCACGGTAGCATTATAACGATCTCCCTCGACGGCAGTATCTCGCTCAAACTCTACAGCAGTACCGTTAACTTCTACGCCTGTGAGAGTCCATCCACCAATAAGCGAACCATATTCAAAAGCTAATTCAAAACTAAGTTTATGTTCGTGAGAGTCGTTCTCTAAATAAGTAAAAGCTCCGTCATGAATTTGGACATCATCAAAGAAGGTATTCATGAGTCCATGTTCCGGATCTGTAACATACGGTAAACTAGCATCGTCAAAGCCGATGGTAGCATCATGGCTATCACCAGGATGAGCAAAAACTGGTGTTGATATTGGTAAAAAGAGACTCGTAAGCGAAAGTACAAACGCTACGAAAAGTTCAAGAATCTTTTTCATAAATTCAAATTCCTTTAATTACTTATTGCATATTATAAGTATACCCCCATACAGGGAAAAGTCAAGCAACTTAACGCCCAGTCTAGTTCAATATCGCGATTCCGCAGTTTAGATACGCTGCAAAGGTACACCATATTATATAAGGTAAAAGCATCCAGAAAGCAGGACGGGAGATTTTATAGGCTTTGACCATGAGGACGACAACTAACGCCCACATGATGAGAAGCCAAGCAAAGGCAAACCAATACCAACCAAGGCTGAAGAAAAATGGCGTCCAAACGAAATTAAAACCTAGCTGTATCCCGTAAATAATTAGAGCTGTTCTACTAGCGGATTTGTCGGCGACTTTTTTAGAATCGTAGCCCTTCTTCCAAATAAAATAACTAGCAAGCCCCATCAAGACATAAAGAATCGTCCATGCAACCGGGAAAAGCCAAGCAGGAGGCGCGAGTGGCGGTTGATTGAAACTACCGAATTTACTCATGGCGTCACGCGTGAAAAGCGAGATAATAAGCCCGCCGCCTAGCGGCACCGCGATGGCGAGCGCAATCCGCCAAATTTTTCCCCAAGTTGATAGTTTTTGAGTTTTCTTTTTGTTTGGCATTTTTTGTTTTCCTATTTAGTTAACTTTATTTATATCATAAAGAAAGTTTCTCTTCAACAATCTTCTTAAGATCACTAATCGCTATATTCTCACCATCAATTCTGAATGTTGGTGTCCCTTTTAGCTGTATTTCATTCCCTAGCCTATGCTCGAACGCAATCTTTTTCGCCACAGCCTCACTTTCCATATCTGCTAAGAATTTCTCCGTATCTCCTTCCCCACCAGATGCCTTTTCAAAGCAGGCGACCAATTCATTCTTAAGTTCATCTCCGCTTAGACCTGTCCAAACCCCCTGGTTTGCAAACAACAATCTTCTGTATTCTTGCCAACATCCTTGAATTTGAGCAGCGGTTGCCGCAGAAGCAGCAATAACATTGTTTTTAAAACCCGGCAAAAGATAGCCACGATACACAACTGCCAATTTTCCATCAGATTTGTCCACCATTTTATCAATAGCAGTACTCCATTCAGCACAATGTGCACAAGCATAATCCGCATACTCGTACAATACCACCTTGGCCACATCTGGATCACCAATTACTTTATCTGGCAAGTTACCATTATCATCATTTGCCCCAAATATCATATCAGGGTTCAAGTCATTTAGAGATGGTTTTTCGGACAATTCCTTGATAGTACCAATTCTATACTTCCCATAATCAGGAGTCGAGTTATTATTACTAAGAAGCACCATGCCAACAAGCACGCCCACAGTTGCCATCGAAATTACCACTATTCTTTTACTCATCGTCATTATCCTTTCTCGTCTGTCATAAGGCTATTTTTATTCTACTATATAATTCATAAAAAACCAAGTTTTCATCATGATAAGCACTAGTTTTTTGTGATACAATAAAATAAATAGGTCAAATAATAAAGGGAAAATATGGTTTGGGCAAATATTAAGAAAACAAAATTATTAATATGTGGATTAGCCGGGGTACTAACAATGTCTATGGTACAGTTACCGACGGCACATGCAGCAGATAGTTGCTTTGAAGCAGTAGGCGATACAGTCGACTATGACCATGGTAACACTTTACACGCGAAGGTTAAATCTACTTGCGAAATGGAATTACACTCGATAATAATAAGTTTCGCTGATACTGAAAAATTTGAAGGCATAGAAGAACTAACGCCCGAATCGACCCATTCGCAAATCAACGAAATTGAAATATCTGATGACCACTTGCGTTTGCAATGGAATATAGATGAAAGTGCCTCATACGCTAATGTTTTATCCGGAGAAGAACTTTTCTCAATGTCATATTCTGTCCCCTTAAATACAACAGTATTCAAGCGTAATATGCCTATAACAATTGAATATGCTGAATACAAAATAGGTGATGAAATCCGGACTGAAGAAAACGTTAATCTGGACGCTATGCTTATCGTCACCCATGATGGCAAAGAAGTCGTAATGGTTACCGGTATAGAAAAACAAGAAGTGTCCTATAATGGCGGACCGATATCTTTGACTGGCGATTTAATAATCGAAGATAATCCTGCTGATATAACCGCAGACAAACTAACAATCAAATATTATAATGCTGTAGCCCTAATCAACGACCCAAGCGAACCAGGTGATTATGTAGCAGTCTATTCTTATGAGGATGGAGATTATGCGGCATCGCTTAAAGTGCCGTTTACAATTAAGGATTATATAACTACCAGTTTAAACATCTGGAGTGGGCATGGCGAAATCAGCGCACCAGCCTACATTGACAAATACAATGATTTCCATGTCGATATTGTACCAGAAGATGGATACGAAGTGATGTGGGTGACGTATAACGATTATGATGTAACCGAATTTCTAAACGACGATTACTCGCTTGATGTAACAGGAGCAGATGAAGATGCTGAAATTATAGTAGCATTTCGACCATTTTATTTAGTAACCGATGGCGACGGTGGTAAATACACTAAAGGCAGTAAAAATAATTTGGCGTTTATAGTTGATAAAAATCCTGCGAGTTACACCAGCGGAATGGCATCTATTATGGTTGATGATGAATATGTAGATTTAGATAACGACAGCATAATAGAACCAGCAACCCAGTCTTTCACGCTACTTGGCAATTATCTGGAAACATTGGAGCCAGGCGTGCATCGGATTGAACTATATTTCTTCGATAGCGACGTAGCTGGAATTGCCAGAGCAACATTTACCGTTGTGGAAGCAGCAGAAGACGAATCCGAAACAGTTCCAGCGCCAGAAACCGGTATGTTCACAATTGAAACAAGCGGCGCAGAAGCAACAAGCATAATCACAATCCTTAGCGGGATCACAATTGCGATTATTTTAATAATAGTAAAAAGATACAGCAAAAATAGTAAGTAACAAATAACATAATGACATTATAAAACCGCCCCGAAGGGCGGTTTTATAATAAACTACTCAGCGGAAGGAAGCTCCGGCATCTCGCCTAATTCCGGCGGATTAGCCCCCATTGGTTTGTGGTTCTCCAGCCATTCCGTTCTTTCCTCGTCAGTCATTGCATCAAGCATCTCCTTTAGCTCCGCCTTTTTCTGCTCCCATTCCTCATCAGTCAAATCCGCAGGCTTCCCAGGCCGTTCATCCTCATTCATCTCTGGTAGCATCCCTTCGCCCATCTCCGAAGGCATTTCCCCACTCATCTCCGGTGGCATGCCCTCACCCATCTCCGGGGGCATCCCCTCGCCCATCTCCATTTGCGCACCATCACCTATTTCTGTTTGCATATTTTCGCTTGTTGCCGCGCTTGCCATATGGCTAGAAACTAAAGCCACCCCACTCACCGCAGCCCCAGCAACCAACGCAGAAGCAATTATTATTTTTTTATGATTTCCTTTTAACATATTATTCCTTTCTTTAATTATTTTGTATTTTAATTTTATCAACCAAAACTTAAACCAAGATAAAATTTGGCAACTTTTACCTACACATTCATAAAATCCCTAATCGCTTATATCGACATCCAATGTAATAATAATTTTATAGTCCTTAAATTCTTTTTGCACCGCATTATAAATATCTTGATAAATTTTCTCGCGATTTTCCGCCTTAAAATCAATAATAATATCAAAACTAAGCGTTTTATCCTTCACGTCCAAATAAAACCCATGCATTTGTAAAATTTCTTGATGCGAAAAAACAATCTTCTCAACTTTTTTCTTAGCATCAATTACATATTCATCTCTTGTGTTAATAGAATAAACCCCAATCGTATGTAAAATCACTCCAAATTTCTCAGCCACTTGTTTAGTAATACGACGAGAAATCTTATCAACATCCGCAACACTCAATGTATCACTAATCTCAATATGAACCGAACCTAAATATTTTTCCGGTCCATAGTCATTTAACACTAAATCGAACACCCCCTTTACATCCTTTTCTTTCAGCACTTCTTTTTTAATTGATCTAGCTAAATCACTTTCCACGCGCGTGCCCAGCACATTATCAATCGATTCTTTAATCAATTCTATACCCGCCTTAATAATAAAGATTGACACAAGCGTACCAATATAAGCCTCAATATTTATCCCAAAAATCATATATACAATCGTCGACGCAAGCACAGAGATTGAAAGAATCGCATCATTAAAAGCGTCCGCTCCGCTTGCCACCAAAGAATCAGATTTAATCTCACGCCTTTTCTTCTTCACATATAAACCAAGTACAAACTTAACAATTATACCGGCAATTAAAATAATAATCGTCATAATATTATAATCTACTTCTTCTGTCGTAATAATTTTCTTCACCGATTCAATTAAAGACGTAACACCAGCATAGAGCACAATAGCCGAAACAACAAGCGAAGTAACGTATTCGATACGCCCATAACCGTATGGATGCTTCTTGTCTGGCGCCTTTCCAGCCAACTTTGTTCCGACTATCGTAATAATACTCGAAAGCGCATCACTAAGGTTATTCACCGCATCCGTAATAATTGCAATAGAGTTTGACAACAAACCTACCGCCGCCTTAAAACCAACCAGCACAAGATTCGCTATAATACTTATAACACTTGTTTTGACAACTATTCTTTCACGCTTATTTTTCATACACTCATATAAAATTATATCATAAAAATCTCCCGCACCTCACCCCACACGCCTCTCTACTTCTTCTTAATAATAAATCTGTCTAGCGTCGCCAAAAGGGCCGGCAACAAAACCAGAATAATTAAAGTTGCGCAGAAAGTCCCAAGCGAAATCGCCTGGCAAACCGCCGCCGCAATCGCCTTAGCCATATTCCCAACAATTGCCGTAACGATAATTAGAATTGAGGCTGACGTTAAAACCGCATTGATCGAACGATTATATGTACTAATCAAAGCATCTCGAATATTCATTTTATAATAACTACGATTTTCAACATAATACGAAGTAAAGAGAATCGCATAGTCAATCGTTGCCCCCATTAAAATCGACTGCACAATAATTAGCGCAATGAAGAAAATACTTGACCCAGTCAGCGATAAATACGCCATCACAATGAATACCGCACATTGAATTACCAAAACTAATAATATCGATACGAATAACGACTTAAACGTACAAACAACAACTACAAATATTGCCAACATCGTCAAAATCGTAATAAAATTCATTTCGTCATTAAAAGTTTGCGACATTTCATACGCCATCGCCGAATCACCCACCATATAATAATCCAGTTTATTGCGTGGTCCAAGCGCATTTTTCAAATCACCAATTAACGCAAACGTTTGTTCGCCCTCGGCCGGTAAATCAGTTTCAATCAATGCCCGATAATGTTGTGGTCCAACCAACAAATTCTTTGCTTCACTGACCATTTTACGACCATCAACAATCCTTTCGCGCATTTCATCGTCAATTCGCTCTGCAAAACGACTGTCCGGCATTACCTTATCCGCAACAAAACCAATAAATTGCTCAACCGTTAACGTCCAATTTTCATCGTATTCCTCTAACGAACCATGATAAAGATACGCTAAGAACAGCTGATTCTTATCTAAATCCTCCGCCAGCGGTCGAATCATACGATATATCGCCTCATAATTATAAGTATTTCCATTCTCAGCCGCATGCATCAAATTTGCAATTGTCATAAGCTGCGTTCGCTCGCTCTCGCTAAGCCTATCCGCATAATCCGGATTTGGTATTATTTTTTCATTGATAAAATTAATCAAAGTTTTAAGCGAAATCCTAAAATCAGCATTTTCATAACAATAATTATATAACGCATAAACCAACTTCACTTTTTCCTCATCCAAACCAAAAGTCTGCGCCAAACTCCCAGCCGAAAACTTCGTCCCTTGATTATTCATCACATATTGCGCCAAACTTAATTGTTCAACCACATCGCTAGACAACTCATTCTTCAATTCTTCATCCTCTTGATGCTCCAACAAAAAGTTTACAAGTTCACGCGGCGAAAGTTTTGTATCTTTCGATGTGTTTTCTGCCTGTAAAAGTTTATAAACATTCTTCAACTCACTCAACTTATCCTTAAGAAATTCATCATCAAAATCAATATTTTGCTGCACAACACTTCCCATTATTTCATCAATTTTCGAAACCAAATCTAACACATCCGAATAAGAAAACTTTTTCGCTAAAATCTCTTGTACCTCATCAAATTCGGAAACCTCATTCTTTATTACAGCAAACCAAGATCTTAGTTGCTGAGCCTCACTTTCCGACAAATTTAATTCCCGAATGATATTTTGATTTGACAAAGCAAAATCAACCAGTTCCATAGCTGATGCGTCAGTCGTCGGAGTTTCGGTCGTAACGTAATTATAATAAACTAACAACCGCTCCAAGGTTTCTTCTTCAATACCAAAAATCTCCGCTAATTCCGCCGCCGATTTTGGCGCATCAGTTATACTTTCATCACTAAAAATACGCAGTTTTGCCAAATCCGTACGTTGCTCTGCCGACACCATACTTGAATATTTTGCATTCGTCAAAACGTCATTCGTCACGAATTGAGAAAACCCATACAAAGTCAGTTCAGTTGACATATCCTGTTCAGACAAATAAAGTACAAAAACATCATCCAGTTTTTCACCATCAACCCCTAAAACATCCACAATATCCTGCTTATTTCGCAAATAATTAACTTTTCTTTGATCGGTAAAATTGGACAATCGTTCAACTTTCATAATCATATCAGAAGAAACACTATCAGAAAAATTCTTATTTGGGAATACTTCTTCTTGTAAGAAGTTTACCAATTCCCCAAGCGACATTTCATGCGCATCAACATCTTTGAAGTAATGATAATAAATCGCCTTAACTAAGTAATCCTCCATCTCGACTTTTTCAGAGCCTAGGCTATTGATTTTTGCCACTAACTCATTATATTTCTCAGGCTCATTAATTGTGTTGCCATAACAAAGCACACGCTTCGTATCATCTCGCTTGTCAAACTCCTGACAAACTTTCGTCACTTCATCATCCATTTTTGCGTCATAAACTAGAGCCATCTGATTAGTTTCCCCAAAAACGTCCTTAATGCGATTATTCTGCTCTGTTGTAAAATTAATCGCAGTGCTACCTTTCAAGATAAAACTTCCAGCAAACAATAATAAAAACACCGGCACCGCAATTTTACGCAAACTAAAACTACGTTTACCAAACCAATCCATCTTAAAAGTTAACGTCTTCTTTTTAGTTCTATCAATCAACTTATCAAAAATTAGCAAAAGCGCAGGCAAAGAAGTAAAAATCGACACTAGGCTCAAAACAACACCCTTACTCAACACCAATCCCATATCACGACCAATCGTAAAACTCATAAAAACAAGCACGATAAGTCCGACCACCGTCGTCACCGAACTAGACATGATCGCACCAAACGAATAGCGCATCGCATGACGCATCGCCGTCTTTTTATCCGGATGATCAGGCTTCTCCTTTTCTTGTCGATAACGTGTCGAAAGCATAATCGCATAATCCATCGACAAAGCCATTTGTAAAATCGCCGATATCGCATCAGTAATATGCGACACATTCGGGAAAATAATATTAGTTCCCTTGTTCGCAATCACCGCAAGCAAAATGGCAAATAAAAATAGCCAAGGCTCAACGAATGACTGGCTCATCAAAGTCAAAATTACCATTGCGCAACCAACCGCAAGAAGTGTCACATTTAAATGCATCACCTCCCCATTAAAACTATAAACCTGCCCAGCCTCTTCAATTTCAAATCTTTCTTTATACTCATCATGAATCGTATCATAAACCCGCTCGGCCGTCTCCGAATCCGCTGGCGCATCAACATTAATTACAAAACGTGTATAATTATCGCGATTATAATTGTCGCTACTATCATAATCAACCGACTTCACGCCCTCAATGGTTTCAATTTGATTTTTAATCTCAATTTTTTCATTCTCCGGCACATCAGTCAACATCATTTCATAACTACTAGTTGAATCATAATTAAACTCATCATTCATAATATTAAGACCAAGCGTCGTCTCAGAATCTGCCGGCATATACGAATAAATATCTTTATTAATTTTAACTTGCGTTGACAACAAACCACAAATCACAACAAGCACCAAAAACACACCGAATATTACATAACAATGGTCAACAATAAAATCTGAAATTTTATGCATATCTGTTAATTATATTTCTTATAGAGAAACTAATAAAGAGCAGTATCATCTAAAAGTGTCTAAAATTGAACACTCTATTGACTTTTTGTTTAAAGTGTGCTATAATAGTATTATGACATCTACTTCCTACCAAAGGGCAACTGAAAAGACTCGCAGTAAAATTCGCAAGGCTTTTGCGGATTTATTAGCCGAGCGCGGTTCTGTCAATAATATTACTATCACCGATTTAGCCGCACGCGCCGAAATTACTCGCGGCACTTTTTATAATCACTATAACAACTTATACGAAGTTGGTGCCGAACTACAAGCCGAAATCGAAAAACAGCTTTTTACCGAATACTCCAATTTCAAAACCTCTGATGATATAGAAAAGTATATTGATAAAATTTTTACATTCTTAAAACAACAAGAAACCATCTACCGCCAACTACTCGCCAGCGATGCACCTTTAGCCTTTCTCAGCCAACTGGAAAATGGCATCATTCAACATGTACTCGCCATGATACAAAGAACCGGCTCCGACGGCGCCAACGACAAGAATATTGAATTTGAACTTCTCATATTAACTAGTGGCACCTTCGCAATCATCCGCAAATATTACCGCAATGAAGTCTCCGCAAGCCTTGACGAAATCCATGATTATCTCAGCATTAAACTACGCGCACTTTTTAACCAATACAAATAGCTATCAACCTATTCAAGAACTAATTTTTTGTCCCCAAACTGATAATTTTCAGAACCACCAAAATCAATAAATCTACAATTACTACCGTCGCACCAGTCGGCGTACTGAATAAATACGAAAAAACTAACCCAGCCACAAAAGCCACAATCGCAATCACCGCCCCAGCAATAGTTACTTTTTTAAAACTCTTAAAAATCGTTTGTGCAGAAAGTGTCGGGAAAATAATCAAACTCGAAATCAACAAAGCTCCAACCAACCGCATCCCCAGAACCACCAGAACTGAACAAAGAATCGCAAAAACCATATTCAGCGCTTTCGTATTAATTCCAATCGCACGCGCAAACTTCTCGTCAAACGTTAAAGCAAATATTTTATTGTAAAACACAATATAGACGACCATGGTCACAACAAGCAATATTAACGAAAACCAGATTTCATTTTCTCCCACCGACAAAATGCTACCAAACAAATAACTATTAATATCCACATTAGTTCCAGCAAGTGACACTACAAAAATCCCAATTGCAAGCGCGCTAACCGACAGTACCGCAATCGCCGCATCACCACGAATTTTCGCATCACTATCAAGCTTCAAAATTAAAAACGAAGCAATAATCACAATCGGAACCGCTACTGGCGTCGGCGCAAGTCCAAGTACTGTCGCTAGCGCAAAAGCGCCAAACGCCACATGAGAAAGCCCATCTCCCAACATCGAATTTTTCTTCAGCACTAGCGGCGTTCCCACTAAAGCCGCAGAAAGTGAAATCATCACACCAACCAGTAACGCGCGCACCATAAACGAATACGAAAACATTTCAGCCAAACTACTCATGATGCACCTTCTTTACATACTCCTCCGTAGTTCCAAAGAAATAATCCCTATCATCAAGCGACAAAATTTTATCGCCT
This sequence comes from uncultured Candidatus Saccharibacteria bacterium, assembly GCA_964433705.1. GTDB lineage: Bacteria > Patescibacteriota > Saccharimonadia > Saccharimonadales > Saccharimonadaceae > Nanosyncoccus. Next base: position 11,447 of record CAYSSH010000007.1, read on the forward strand.
ATCAAATTAGTATGGTCTAAATCATGTGTCACCATCACAATAGCAATCCCTCGTTCAGTATTTAATTTCCTTAATGTCTTATATAGTTCCTGCTTCGATTTTTGATCTAAGTTATTTGATGGCTCATCTAAAATCAAGATTTTCTGCGTCGCCATCAGCGCCCGCGCAAGTAATACTTTCTGACGTTGGCCACCAGAAAGTTGAGAAAAACCTTTATCTTTCATCTCCACCATACCGAGCAATTTTAATATATCCTTCGCACGTTCTTTAGTTTCTGCACAATAGAAATTATGATGATTGTTCAACGAGCCAGAAAGTACTATCTCAAAAACAGACGCCGGAAAGGTTGATTCTACAGCTGTTTCTTGTGGCATATAACCAATTTGATTTTTCAAGTTACCAAACTTAATCCTCCCAGCCTTCAAAGGAAGTAATCCCAAAATTCCACGAATCAATGTGGTCTTTCCAGAACCATTTGGCCCTACAACACAAATAAAATCTCGCTCCTCTATATCAAAACTCAAACCATCAATAACAATATTATTTCCATAACCTAATCTAATATTTTCTAACACAATCAATTTCATTAATTTAACGCTTCCTCCAACACTTTAATATTTTCTTCCATCATTTCAACATAACTTCGTCCACTCTCAAAATCACTAGCCGAAATGTTATGTAAAGTATTAAATGTCAAAACTTTAGCCCCAGTTTCATCAGCTATCGTCCTAGCAATCTCCCCATTACTGAGCTCAATCTTTAAAATCACCGGGACATTTTCGCTTTTAACTTTATCAGTCAAAAAAGCAATCGTTTTGCTACTCACCTCAGTTTGTTCAGCGCAACCCGGAAAGGCAGCAAAATAATCAAGCCCATAATCATCCGCAAAATACCGAAGCGGAAAACGATCGCCAAACACAAGAAACTTTCGTTTGCCATTCTCAACAATATGCTGAAATTTCAAATCAAGTTCCGCCAACTTATCAATATATTCCTTCGCGTTTTTCTCAAATCTTTTCTCCTCTTCCGGAAAAATCCTCTCTAACTCCTCTTTCAATTTTTCCAAAATTTTTTCAGCATTTTTAATACTGGTCCAAATATGCTCATCGTATTCAATCTCTTCCTCTTCATGATTATGCTCCACCTCCATGCCTTCAACCACTTCTTCCTCGACCACATCTACCACATCCATCATCTTAAATAGCGTAGTCTTATCCTTATCAAGATTACCCAAAATCTCTTCCACCCAATTCTCCGACTCACCGCCATTATAAATGAACAACTTACTATTTTTAATATCAATAATATCGCCTGGCGTTGGCTCAAAATCATGAATTTCAGTACCGGGACTAACCAGCATTTTAACCTCAATCGCATCACCAACTATAGACCGAGCAAAATCATACGCCGGAAAATTAGTAGCTACAACCAAAGCTTTCTCGCTTTTTCTCCTAGCATTATAAATCCCGAACAACAAACCCGTACCAACAACTACAATTGTTAATAACACAACCAGTATTTTACTTTTACTCTTCATATAATTTTATCTTTAATTATAGCATAATCACCTCAAGAGAACAACATCGCCTAAAAGTGTAGCTCCTTACCTATTATAAAGTCAAGCATATTTTTAGCCCAAACATAACCTTTTTGTGATATAATAAAACAAACAGGTCATATTATTAAAGGGATGGTTATGCTTCAAACAACTCTAAACAAACTTAAACAACTCTCAGGCTTCGGTGTCAGCCTTGTCATGACATTAACAACAGCAATGCTCCCCCTCCAAAGCGCATTTGCAAAATCAGAAACCATAACGGCAACTTATCCATATAATGCCTTTATTGAGGATCCAGAAAATCCTTGGAACTCCCCGTTTGATGCCCTCGATGCCACAGGCACTATCGAATATAGTGATGATTATTTTAACGTCCCCTCCCCCGGTATTCATTCCAAACTTCGTGCTGTTTCCTACGCCCTCGCGCTCGCCGGATTCGAAAACGAGAGAAGCGGTTATCCTTCTGAATCCTCCTCTACTTATCCTAAATTAATTGACTTTCTTAACCAACTTGGTTTCTCCGATTATCAAAGCTGGGACGCCGCTTCCGACGAAGATGGTCACTCCATGGGTACAACCATCGGACACAAAACTTTAAGCTCCGGCCAGGAACTTATCGTTATTGCACCACGAAACTATGATTACCAAACGGAATGGATTTCCAATTTCAACGTCGGAACCAGCGGTGACCACGCAGGTTTTTCCGAATCAGCCAATTTAATTTATAACCGCTTCAACGATTACTTAAAAAACCATGAGTTTGAAAACTACAAAGTCTGGGTCGTCGGCTATTCAAGAGGCGGTGCAGTTGTTGATCTCTTCGCTAAAAAAATCAACGAAAACTTAAACAACTACAAAATGTCATCCAGCGATTTATACGCCTACACTTTTGGCGCGCCAAGAGCAAGTGTTACCGAAACTAAGTATAGCAACATTCATGATGTCAAGGACGGCAATGACCTCATACTCGGCTACATCTTCCCAAAAATCTGGGGTTTCTATAACACCGGTACTTATGAAGAAATCCATCCAGCCGATTTGGAAATCACCACCGCGATGATTGATATTTCCAAAATCGCCGACAGTTCTGAAGCGCTACAACTCCTCGCCTCGAACGATGGCGTTGTCAAAGAAGACGAAACCGTTAGAGCCAAAGACTTTATGGATGATCTAATCAAGTTCGTTACCGCAAACGGCTTTACTCGCGAATATTTCGACACCGAAATCAAAGCCCCATTATCCGCCATCGCCAAAGCCTATCAATTGAGAACTATCGACAAGCAAGATGAGTTTCTTAACTTTATGGTCAGCACCGAAGACGGTATGATTAACCGAGTAGCCGGCAATGCATTTCAAGACCTCGTTAGCAGATTCGATACCAGCATTGAGAAAACCCTAGATGACTTCCCACCCTATCGCGACATCGTTTCCGCGCTCAAGGGTACCGCCACCGACGCCGAACTCGACGAAGCAACTACTTACTTTACCTCATACATCGACGAATACGATAATTATTATTCCCCGGCAGTCGACAAGAACGAATTTGCAGTTATTAAAGAAAACTTTCCAAAACTAGCACGCGCCCTAGCTCCTTTCGTCGTAGCGGATGCTAAATATACCCAAGACACTTTCGGCGAAGACTATTCCCTATTCTATACCTATTCTCTCGCCGCAAACGCTACCAAACTCGTATATGGGCACATCCCAGAAAGCCTTATGCCAATTCTCAAAAGTCTAGACATAGAAGAAAATCTCATTCCAAAAGCCCCAGATACCGGTCGGTTATAACAAAACGGAAAATTCCCATGGCCAAAAAGCGTACCACTAAAGACAACATCCGTCAGAAGTATCTGAGTGGCAAATTAAAGCTAAAGTCGTATCAAAAAATCGGCATCTTCTTTCTAATCGTTGTCATTTCTGGCTTTATCGGGTGGGTTTGGGAATTTCTACTCCAGGAATTTTCCGGCGGCTTCAAACATCTATACATCAAAGGTGGCAATCTCTTACCATGGATTAATATCTATGCTTATGGCGCTCTAATCATTGTCCCTATCACCTTTTGGGTACGACGAAAACCCTGGGCCGTTTTCCTCATCTCAGCCTTGGCCTGCGGACTTTTAGAGTGGTTCGCCGGCTGGGTAGTTTACACCGTCGGTAATGGAACAAGATATTGGGATTACAGCGGCAAATGGTGGGCATTTGGCAACATCGATGGCTTCGTCTGCCCAGCCAGCGTATGCGCATTCGGTCTCGGCGCACTTGCTCTTGTTTATTGGCTCCTGCCGTTCTGCATCAACCTTTCGCTAAAAATGAGCCGTCGCGCCTTTTTAACTCTCGCTATCTCCTTATTCGCCGCCGTCATGATAGATGACATCACTAATCTCACCTTAAAAAACCTCAACCTCCCAACCGCTATGAACCTATACGAAAGTTTGGGATGGCAATACAAATCCTAAAAATCGCGTCGTAATCCTAAAAATCGCGTCAGCTTTCCGCCAACTATTTCGCATATTCTACCGCACGAGTTTCACGAATCACGTTCACTTTAATCACACCTGGATAACTCATTGTCGCTTCTATCTTATCCGCAATATCCCTCGCGAGTTTCAATGCACTCAAATCATCAATCGACTTCGGCTCCACAATTACTCGAATCTCCCGCCCCGCTGAAATCGCATAAGCCTTATCAATCCCAGGAAATGATGTAGCAATATTTTCAAGATCACGCATTCTTTCCGCAAAGTTCTCCGCCGAAATATTTCTCGCTCCTGGCCGTGCCGCACTCATCGCATCACAAATCTTCACAATAATCGCTTCCGGCGTCGTCGCCTCAATATCATCATGATGTGCCCGAATCGCATGAACCACCGCATCCGGCATCCCATATTTTTTCGCAAGTTCCGCTCCAATTTCCGCGTGTTTCCCTTCAATTTTATGCGTCACCGCCTTACCCATATCATGAAATAGCGCCGCAGTCTTCGCCACTCTTTTATCTGCTCCAATCTCCTCCGCAATCATCCCAGCCACGTGCGCCATCTCAATCGAATGTAACAATACATTCTGTCCATACGAAGTCCTAAATTTTAATTCACCAAGAAGATGCACCAGTTCACGAGGTATCCCCACTAGCCCCACTTCGCGCACCGCATCTTCACCAGCTCGTACCACTTCTTTCTCAATTTCTTTCTCCCCCTTCGCCACCGCTTCTTCAATCGACGCCGGATTAATTCGTCCATCTTTCATTAACCGCTCCAAAGCATATCTCGCTACTTGCCGCCGAATCGGATCAAATGACGACAAAACCACCATTCCCGGCGTGTCATCCACCATAATATCTACCCCAGTTGCCCGCTGTAAAGCCTGAATATTCCGCCCTTCTTTCCCAATAATCCGCCCCTTCATATCATCATCTGGCAACTTCAAAGCCGTCACCGTCCGGTCTGCCGTCACCTCGCTCGACATCCGCTCCATCGCCGTAAGAAGCAACGCTTGTGCCGCTTCGTCCACGTCATGCTTAATTTCTTTCTGCTCTTTCGCTACGAGCCCCACCAAATCTTGCTTAATATCATTTTCAGTCATCTTCATCAACTTCTCGCGCGCTTCATTTTTCGACAATCCTGCAATCTTCTCCAATTTTTCATGCTGTTTCTCACGAATTTCCCGTATCTCTCCCTTCAGACCTTCAATTTCCTTCTCTTCGCGGTTCAACTTTTCTGTTTTCTTTTCCAATGTGTCAAGCTTCGCGTCTAAACTCGCCTCGCGCTCATTCAAGCGATTCTCAGTTTTTTTCCATTCTTTTCGCCGTTCATTTTCCTCATTCTGCCCCTTTTCGGCAATTTCTGCCGCTTCCTTTTTCGCTGCTGAAACAATATCCGATGCCTCACGCTTCGCCTTCCGCACCAAATCCTCAGCCTTATCCTTCCCACCGTTTTCTTTACTCTTATTGTACGCAAAAATCCCGCCCGCACCAACAGCAAGCCCTGCTACCGCAGCGATTATTGGAATCAATATCTCCATATTCCCTTTCTAATTGTTTTTGTCGGTATTTTTCTTATACCAACGGGTTAACAAATAACATCAATTAATAAATTTTAAACTTTACTCTTCTATTATATCATAAATTTCCAAAATCTTCTAAAGCACCGTCGTCGCTTTAATCCGCATCTCCACACACCCCGTAGTCATATTTCGAAGCACTAAATCCACCCCATTACAAGACCGCTCGATCCGATGAGTCACAAATCCCGCAGAATTCCTCACCACCAAAGAATTAGAAGCTAAGCTCCCCTCAATATATGACGAACTTCCATCCGGCGCACGGTAAATCACGCCGTTCCTAACCAGCATTTCTTCCAAATATCCCATTTCACTTTCATTCTACCTCAAAAAAACGTCAAATGCAAGCATGACCAAATTCGTCCAAAAAGTTTTATTTTCCAAAGATTCCACGTTTCTTCACCTTATCAAATTCTTGCAATAGTTCCTTCTGCTTTTTACTCAAATTCCTCGGCGTTTCCACAATCACCGTAACGATATGCGGTCCCCTATCACCATCCGCCCTAAACGGCACTCCATGTCCCGACAACTTAAACGGCGTTCCACTTTGCGTCCCCGCCGGTACTTTCATCGTCACTGTCCCGTCCACCGTTTCAACTTCAATCTCGCATCCCAGCGCCGCATCCACCATGCTAATCGTCTGTTCTGACAGAATAATCGCGCCCTCCCGCGTCAAATTCTTGTGAGGTTTTACTCTCACTCGCACATAGAGATCACCTGGCTCACTCCCGCCTTCAGGCGCCGGCCCACCTTTGCCTCGTAATCTTACCGACATCCCATCATCAATTCCCGCTGGAATTTTCACCGTCAAATCCGCACCTTCGACCGATATCTTTTTCGTTGTCCCAAAAATTGCTTCCTCAAATGTCAGCGTTACCGAAGTCTGATAATCCGCCCCCCGTCGTGGTCGTCTTGAAGCCCCTGAAAATCCAAACATTCCGTCCAAAATATCATCAAAAATTCCACCACCCCCACCCCCAAAGTCGAAATGAAAAGTCTGCCCATTAAAGTTAAAACCATTCGCCCCACCAAACGGATTGCCATTAAAGCCACCACCCGAAGCCCCACCTACGCCAGCGTGACCAAATTGATCATAACGCGCCCGTTTTTGTTTATCCGATAATACTTCGTGTGCTTCGTTAATTTCTTTAAATTTCGCTTCTGCCTCCTTATCGCCAGGATTGCGATCTGGATGATATTTTACTGCCAATTTCCGGTAAGCCTTTTTAATCTCATCATCCGACGCATTTTTCGACACCCCCAAAACCTCATAATAATCTCGTTTACTAACCATATAATATATTATACTCTACTAGCACTCAAAATACAAGAGTGCTAATTAGCCCCCTTCAGGCTCCCTTCAATAACCTTCAATTCATTAACCCCCGCAATCTTTATCAACCAATCGCTAATCGCCACATTATCCGAATCCATTAAAATAAACCCAACTTTTTCGCCTCCGCCCTCCATTAGCGCCGCAATATATTCCTCACCATACATTTCGTCAGTTCTCGCCGTTATCTGATATTGATTACCATTCAAATCGACCACGAATCTATAAGTAACACCCGGTTCATTTTTTAATTTCTTCAAGCTCGTTTCATCAACCTCAGCCACATAACTATCCGCATCCAAATTCTCAAGCCAATAATCTTCCAACAGCTTCCGAATTTTATACGATGTTTGCGCTCCAAAAGAGTAATCTATTTGATATTCATTTACCCAATTTATTACTTTTGATTGTATATCATCACACCCCTTCTTGTATTCATAAATCCACAAATTCTCCCCCAAACAAAGCACCATAACTGGATATCCGCTCAAATTCTGGCTATTTTGCTCCGGCGACCACTCAAATTTTACCCGAAAAGACCATTCAGCCGCTGGCACATCAACAATAAAATTTCCATAATAAACCCTGGTCAATTCATCGTAATCGTACTGAGCCGTTTCGTCCCTAACCATCGCTCCATTTTCAGGTATCAATTCTTGCTCACCCATATTCCTCTCTAACATATTGTAAAGCTCGTGAAAAATCAAATCCTTCTCATTCTGCCGCAAATTTCCATAATACGTCGAAATATTATCAATTCGAGTCTCCGAACCATACGCATTCTTTCTCAAAACAATTCCCAAGACTACCACTACCACAACAATCACCACCACGATCCCCGCTACAATCCCACCGGCCACCAACGGATTTATATTTCGTTTTAGTTTTGATTCAGGCCCCATCATGCACCTCCCACAACCTCCGTCAGTTGTCCAGCATTAAGAATATCATCAAGATAAGTAAACGTATCACCATACACGCTATTTATAAACCAGCTAATATCGTGCGAGTAAACAATCGCCCCAGAGCCCCCATTTGGACTATATGACGCTTCAATTGTTGTAATTTCGTCGTTATCAACTCTCACGACAATTCCCGTATGCCCACACAAATCATTCCCACACGCCGCTCTGCCCTTAGTCACTGAAAACACCGCAAAAGGTCGCGCTACCGTACCTGACATTAATCCCTCTGCCCTCGCTAAATTCGCCGCCACATCTCTCCCGTTCCCCCACGTTCGCCAACTTGCACCTACGCTCGTAAACCTCTGTACGAAAAATGCCGAGAATGCAACGCAGTTCCTCTTACTGTAAGTCATACCTCCCCAATCCGATTCCCTCACTTCGCCACTATTGTAATAATCAGCCAACGCTTGCGCTTGCGCATCAGTCAAACCACCATTCACCGCCACTTCCGAACATACAGAAACCGTACTTTCCGACGCCCCAACTGTACTTGCGATTAAGCTCGCAAATAGTTGTTGACCCGCAGCATTTGGATGAATCCCATCCTCACTTAAATACTCATCCGGCTGCGACGCAACCGCCGTCTTCCAATCCACAATCATCACCCGACTAGCATACGAGTTTTTAATTTTCGCAAATACATTATTATTCGCGTCATAATCATCACTCGTCGTATAATTCGTTACAAACACCACCTTGCGACTACTCCCCGCTATATCAACCACTTCTTTAGCTTGATTCGACGTAATACTACTATTTGTCCCTAGCGCATAAACCACAACATCCCGCAATTTATCACTATCGGCCAATTCTTTCAGAATAGTTATCCCTCCAGGATTATCAGTAGTCCCAGTATAGAACTGCTTACTCACTTGTGCATAAATATCCGCATTCGGAAGCAAGGCTTTTATCGCCG
>CAYSSH010000008.1:0-19709 GCA_964433705.1 uncultured Candidatus Saccharibacteria bacterium
ACATCTCGCAGCTAGAATACATGCAAGAATTCGCCAGCCTTACCTCAGACGAGCTTACTGCTGTCAAATCCTCAATGACCGAGGGCGCAGAATATACTCTTAAAGATAGCCGCGACGAAACTTCCTACTACATCGCTAAACTCGCGGATGGCAACGTCTGGATGACTCAAAACCTAGATTTTGATATAGAAGCCAAGACTTATACTCCAGATGATACTGATATTCCGGCCAACTGGACTGTCTCGTCATCTTATGCCACTAAAACGACAGGCTGGAGCTCTTTTGATACTTCTCCAGAATCTTACAACCCTGGCGACCTTTATTGGAGTGGTACTACAGGGAACAGTACTACCTCTAGCACCGGCAACAAGCACTACCATCTTGGTAACTATTACAACTGGTCCGCCGCAGTGGCGATGGATAATACTCATGCCTATCAAGCCCCAAGCTTACTAGACCAATCCATTTGCCCAGCCGGCTGGACTCTACCTCGTGCTGGTACGGGTAGTGACACCTTCTATTCTATGTTAAATAACTATGGCCTCACCAGTAGCTCCACTAGCGGTAGCTATAGTATGTGGACTACACCGCTCTACTTTGCGCTCAGCGGGAGCTGGAACGGCGGCTCCCTGAGTAGCGTCGGGTCCTGGGGTCGCTATTGGTCGGCCGTCATCTATAGTCCAAACGACGCTTTCAACCTCAGCTTCGGTTCTTCAAACTCCGCCCCGTCGGATAAGAGCGTTCGCAGCATTGGTTATTCCGTCCGTTGCGTGGCTCGTCCGCTTACTACTTCCCTTACCGGCGTTGGTAACCCCCCCAGCGGCGGCGGCACTGACAATTAGGGTGCTATTCCCCTGTTTCCGACTCCTTTCCTCATAGCCTTTCGAAAAAAGAATTGCAATTTTAAGAGTAGTGTGATATAATGATAGGTAATATTAGCTCAGCAAATGAGTCAACCTGCTTTGGAGTTATTAAGGAGAGAACTACATTTGCTTTAACCAAAGGAGTAACGATGAAAGATTACGAACTTTCAGTCCTATTTCATCCAGATTTAGAGATGAATCTGGAACCGGCGCTTGAGAAGGTCAAGAAGACGATTGAGAACGCTGGCGGTGTCATCACCAAAGAAGAGCCGGAAGGTAAGAAGCGCCTCGCTTATGCGATTGGCGGTCAAGAATTCGCGGTTTATTATTTCTTTGATGTGCAGTTACCTGCGGATGCGCCGAGTAAAATTAGTAATGTACTTAGCATTACGGACGAAGTCATCCGTTTCTTGCTTGTCAAAGTTGATCCTCGCAAGGAGAAATACGCAGCACGAAGCAAAGAACGCGCTACAACCGAAGAATCGGCTGAAGCGACAGAAGTTAAAGAAGAAGGAGAATAATTTATGCGCGGATTTTCCAAAGCCATTGTAGCGGGGAACTTAACTCGTGACCCAGAACTGAGAAGCACTACTAGCGGAAATAGCGTATGCGGATTTGCGGTGGCGGTGAATCGGGTGTACCGAGGAGCTGATGGTGAAAATAAGGAAGAAACTTCATTTATCGATTGTACAGCTTGGGGGAGAACTGGCGAAACGATTGCGCAATACGCGAAAAAAGGCGACGCTTTAATCGTGTCGGGGCGGCTGAGTCAGCGTTCTTGGGAAGACAAAAACGGTGGAGGGCGGCGCTCACGCGTGGAAATTGTAGTCGAAGATTTCGTTTTTGCGGGGAGCGGTAATCGTGGGGGTGGTTCGTTTGGCGGTGATTTTAATGCGACGTCCGGAAACGGCGCGGCGGCGAGCGATTTTAGCGCATCGGCTAGCAGCAATGCGGCGACGGACACTATCCCAGATGACATTCCGGAACAGATTGATCTTGATGAAGTTCCGTTCTAAAAGGAAAATAAGCGAAGGAAGGAAAATATGAAAAGATACAAGAATGATCCAAATTTGTATTTTGACTATCGTGATGTGAAGACCTTGCAACGGTTCGTTGACGCTTATGGGCGGATTGAACCGATTGCGAAAACTGGTCTTTCGGCGAAACAGCAACGCCAACTCGCGGTAGCAATTAAGCGGGCGCGTCATTTAGCGCTTCTGCCGTTTGTGTCAAATAACTAAGGAGTAAAAAATGTACGGACCAACAGATTTAAAGAAAAATACTCTAATTACTTTGGATGGTCAGCCGTATAAGGTGGTAGAATACTCGCAAAAAGTGATGGGACGGGGTGGGTCAATCGTGAATGTGAAGGTGAAAAATCTAATCACTGGGGCGCTTCTGCCAAAAACTTTTAAGGGGCAGGAAAAGATTGAGCCGGCGGAAGTGACAACGCGAAAAGTACAATATCTATACCGTGATGACGAAAAGTTTTATTTTATGGATCCGGTGAGTTTTGAACAATATGAATTATCGAAAGATATGGTTGGCGACTCGGCGGATTTCATGAAAGACGGCGATGAAATGGAAATTCAGTTTTACAATGGAACGCCGATTAACTTGCAGTTGCCAAAAAATCTTTGGCTGACGGTAACCTATACGGAGTCGGTAGTAAAGGGGGACACGACAAGCTCGGTAATGAAAGATGCGACTTTGGAAACTGGGGTAGTTGTCAAAGTGCCTGCTTTCATTAAAGAGGGCGATGTGGTGTCAATCGATACGGAAACCTATGAATACCGAGAACGACGTAAGTAGAGGATATGCGAAAATTGAAGGCGCAACGCGCGCCTTCAATTTTGATTTTCGTGGGAAGGTGGTGCTTGATATTGGGTCATCTACGGGGGGATTTACGGAATATGCGTTAAAAAGAGGCGCACTTAAAGTAATTGCGGTAGAGAAGGGGACAAGGCAAATGAAAGCGCCGCTTAGGTTTGATCCGAGAGTGGAACTTCATGAGAAGACAGATATTTTTGAATTTGTGCCAACGACGTTGCCGGATGTGATTGTTGCGGATGTGTCATTTTTAAGCTTGACAAAAGTGCTTATGTATGCTAAAATGGAGTTAACGCGTAGCGATACGCAATTCTTGGTGATGCTAAAGCCGCAATTTGAGGCGAGAGCATGGCAATTGAATAAAGGGGTGGTGAAGAATGAGAAAATTCGGAGAGAAATTATTAAAAATTTTGAGGATTTTTTGAAGCGAAATGGATTTTTGGTGGTAAATAAGCGAGATAACGAATTAAAAGGTAAAACCGGAAACGTGGAGAGATTTTATCAACTCGCACTTGCAAAATAAAGTTTTTACGCTTATAATATAGTTATGAATTTGTTACATGGCGTGGGTGATTTCTTCTCGTTGGATATTGGTACGAATTCAATGCGTATCGTTCAGCTTTCTGGTAATGTGAAAAATGGGTGGACTTTACAGAGATATGCGTATGTGCCGATTGATCAAAAGCTTGCGGCGGATGCGACGGAAATTGGGAAACGTCGATTCGGCGAGGCGATTATGGGGGCGGTAGAACAGGCTGGAATTAAGACGAAGAATGTGGCGCTGGGGATTCCGGCGGTGAAGACTTTTACGTCGATTGTGGAACTTGAGGCGGTGAAAGAAAATGATTTAGTGAAGACATTTAAGTATGAGATTGATAAATATGTACCAATGCCGATGAGTGAGGCAAAGGCGAGTTATATTATTCTTGGGCCGAGTCCAAATGATCCGGCGAAGACGGAAGTGTTGGTGTCATCAGTAGCGAAGGAATATGCGGAAGAGACGATGGAAACGATTGAGAAGACGGGATTGAATATTATAGCGATGGAGCCGGAGCCTTTGGCGATGGCGCGGGCGCTGGCGATTCCGGGAGCGATGGATGCGACGATGGTAGTGGATTTTGGTGAGAAATCGACGGATATTGTGATTGTATATAAAAATCAGCCGAGGTTGGTGCGGTCGGTGTCGGGGGGATTTAGTGTGCTAGTGAATACTTTGGCGACAGGGTTGGATGTGCGCGAGGACCAAGCGCGGCAGTTTATTTTGAAATTTGGGCTGGCTGAGGATAAGATTGAGGGGCAGGTTTTGAAGGTGCTCAGCGGTACACTAGATGTTTATGCGGGTGAACTGGCGAAGTCGGTGAGATTTTTTCAAACGAGATATTTGAATGGGAAAGTCGGCGGGATTGTGCTATCGGGGTATGCGAGTATAATACCGTTGTTCCCGGAATATGTGGAAGCAAAAACGGGAATTCCGACGATGAATGGGAATCCTTGGCAGTCGGTGAGAACGACGACAGCGCAACAGCGAGCGTTGATGCCAGTGGCAAGTGAATTTGCGGTAGCAATTGGGCTGTCGGAAAGGAGCAATGACTGATGCAGGGGAATAATTTTATGAAGAAGATTTCGGAAAAAATCCGGGCGGTGCTGCCGAAGAAAAGCGCAAAGACGGAAGGGGCGAATAAAGGATTGAATAAGTCAATTGATGTTAAGGAACTGATTGAACAAATTAAAGCGAAGTTTAATCGGAATAAAGGAGTGCCGCTTGAGATTAATTTGGTGCCAGACGTAAAAGATGAGATGATTAAGACATTGAAACTAAGGAATTTCATCTTTTTTATGTGTATCTTGGTGGCATCGGCGAGTGCGGGGGCAACGGCGATTTTTGCGAGTGTGGCGGGCGGGCAACAGGCGATTGTGGATGGGAAGAAAAAGACAATCGATAATTTATCGGCGAAGCTAAGTAGTTATGGGGATTTGAGTGATTTTCTGACAATTAAGGACCAGCTAGGGAATATCTCGGCGATTGCGGATAACAAGAAATTATTGTCGCGGACATTTGGGATTTTGTCGGCAATGCTGCCACAAGGGGCGGATTCAATTACGGTTTCGGAACTTAACGTGAGTTTTGTGGACGAGGCGCCGACGTTTTCGATTGAGGCACAGGCGAATGCGGGGAGTGAACCGTTTATTGATTATAATGTGCTGGATGCGTTTAAGAAAAGTATGCAGTATTTGCGCTATGATCATGGGACATACAAGGATAAGGAGGGAGCGGACATTCCGGCGTATTGTATGATTGAACATGCGGAAAATGGGACGATGTTTAGAGATGCAGAAAAAGGGATTTATGCGTATTGGCTGATTACGGGGGAAGGATGTAATCCATCTTATGAAGAAGATGCGGAGGAAGAAGACGCGGAGGAGGAAAAAGTGGAGGAGAATAGTCAAGGCACGCAAATTAGTGAGGAAAGAGATGCGGAGGAGAATAGCCAAGGCACGCAAATGAGTGAGGAAGAGAAAAAGGCGGCGGAAAAGTTGGCTAAGCAAACGAAAGGTTATGTGGTGGAACAATATGAAGGGCAGTATGTGGTGAGAATATGGCGGACGCCACAATTTGGGACTTGGTATTCAAAGAATCCGAAGGATGGGCAGCCGACGATGAGTCTAGACGGAACGATTGAAAATGTGGAGCATTTTGAGAGTGAATGTATGAAATATAGTGGATATGACAGCAAGGAATATGCGAGTGGGCCAAATGAGACGGTGGTGAAGACGGTCGATGGAATTACTTGGTCATACACAAATGACACTTGTGAGTTGGTACCGAATGATGAAGAAGGTAATGAAGGAATTTCGATTTATGATTCTTCGAATGGGCGGGATGCGGATGATAAGTTGGTTTTAAGATTTTCTGCGCTGGTTACGTTCAATCCGGAAGTGTTTAATTTTGGATTAAAACATTTTATGGCAATTGGGCCATCCAACAGATTAAATGTGACGGATTCATATGTGCAAATTCAAAGTATGTTTAGCGAGCGGGCGGCGGATTGCGATCCTTCGGATACGGCTTGTCTTAATAATTCGCGAGGAGGTGAATAATGGCGCGAGAAATTGCAATTTTAAAAAAGGCAAAAATTTCGCAGGCGCAGCAATATATGATATTGGCGGTACTAGCGGCCGGGTTGGTGCTTGGAGTGGCGATATCTTTAATTATGAACTTTTTGGGGCAAATTTCTTTTAATGCGCAAGTGATGGCGGAGGAAGACCAAGCGATTGTCGCGTATTCTGATGCGATAAAAAACATTGGTGTTTGTAAGAAACCGGCAGGAGCGGTTTATACAGATAAGGAATTAAAAGATTGTAATCCGGATACAGTGACGGTGTCGCAGGTTTCGGGAACTTTAAGGTCGGAAATATTGAATACGTTGGCAGCGAATGAGGCATTAAATTCGGTGCCAAAAGAAGATAGTGAAACGTGTATCAACCCGAAAACTTTGAAAAATTATACTTATGATGAATTGCAACAAAATTATCAAGTTGCAGTAAATGAAGGAACGGCAGAAGGGATGAAAAATGCAAGTGAATTAATCCAGAATTGTTCTGCGCTAAGGGTGGTGCCGGAAGCGTTGCCGGATAAGAAGAATGAGGAAGCATTGCTTGCTAGCCTTAATAAAATATTCTTACTTTCTGGGATGGAACCAGAATCTCTGAGCCCGACGGGGAACGTGGTTGCAGCTGGGTTTGGAACTAACTTAAATGCGATTTCGGTGCGTGTTGCGGTAGAAGCGGGAATTGGAAAAACATTGGATATTTTAGATAATATTGAGAAGTCAATTCGGGAATTTAATATGGAGCGAGCGACGATTGAATGGGCGAGCGAAGATAGTGTAGTTTTACAAGCGCAAGCGACGGCATATTATACATCGCCGTCGGTGATTTCGGAGACGAATGTAACAATGAAACCGGGAGAAAAGACAAAATGAAACGAGATTTGATTCTTGTAGCGATTGCTGGAGTAGCGGGTTTTTTGGCTTCATATTTTGTGACGAATTTACTTTATCATGGGATTGATACATTTTCGTTTAAAAAGCTGGATGCGGAAGTGGGGACTTCGGTCGATGCGCCGAATCCGGAGGTATTTAATTTTCGTTCAGTAAATCCAACGGTTGAGGTTTATGTTGGAAAATGTACAGAATATGATGAAAATGGGGAGTGCGTAGTAGTTGAAGAGACGACTGAAAAAGAGGATGTTGTGGGTTGTTTGGAGTTCGATGAGAATGGAGTGTGTTTAGACGAGGAGGTGGTAAATGGCGAAACTAACTAAGGCAGCTGAAGAAAAGATTGTAGGACTCTTGCTAGCGGAAGGGTTAGCGGATAGTAATTTGGTGCTGAAAATAAAAAGCGAGACTGATGCAAACGGTGGTTCGGTTTTGACGGAACTAAAAAATCAAAAAGTGATTACGGATGATATGGTGTCGCATGCGACGGCGGTGATTATCGGAGTGCCGTATGTGGAGCTGAAAAATATTACGATTGAGCAAGAGATTCTGACGAAGATTCCGTATGATGCACAAAGACGGGTGCTGGCAATTCCGCTTGGCGAGAAAGATGGGATTTTGAATGTGGCAATGACGGATGTAACGAACGTTCAGGCGACAGATTATTTGTCTAATTTATTGAATCGTCCGATACGGGTTTGGATGTCATCGGAACGTGGCGTAAGGGAGATGTTGGAGAAAAATCATGGTGATTTTTCAGGAGTAAGCGATGCGGTTAATGAGTCTAAAAACGAGCAGGTAATTGCGGAACAGCAACAAACGTCAAACGCGAAAACGATTGCGCAGGATTCGCCAATTTCAAGGGCATTGACGTCGATTTTAAGTTATGCGGTAAAAACAAAAACTTCAGATATTCATATTGAACCACTTGAAAACTCTTTGATTATTCGGAATCGAATCGATGGGGTGCTTCGGCGGGTGATGGAATTACCAAAATCGGTGGCGCCGGCATTGGTATCGAGGATTAAGATTTTGGCGAATCTAAAAATTGACGAGCATCGAGTACCACAGGATGGTCAGTTTGCGGTGGTGGTGGATGATAAAGAAGTGGATCTTCGTATTGCGACATCGCCGGTGACTTGGGGTGAGCAAGTGGTGATTCGTTTGCTTGATAAATCTGGGACGAGCATGAATATTGAGAAAATGGGGATGACGGGCCACGCACTTCGGATGGTGAAAGAAGGGATTAAAAAACCGAATGGAATGATTTTGACGTCGGGTCCGACGGGTTCTGGTAAATCTACGACGCTTTATGCTTTGATTCAGGAAATTAAATCGGATGAAATTAATATCGTGACAATGGAAGACCCGGTAGAATACAAAATGGACGGGATTAATCAGATTCAGGTGAATGTGGATGCGGGGTTGACATTTGCGGCGGGGCTTCGGTCGATTCTACGGCAAGATCCGGATGCGGTAATGGTAGGGGAGATTCGTGATGGAGAAACAGCATCGCTTGCAGTACAAGCGGCGCTTACGGGACATTTGGTGTTTTCGACACTTCACACGAACTCGGCAGCTGGTATTCTGCCACGACTTCTAGATATGGGAATTGAGCCGTTTCTTTTGGCTTCAACGCTTAATGTGGTGATTGGGCAGCGGCTGGTGCGTCGGGTGACAGATAAACATGAATTAGTTAAATCAACTGAACTCGAAACAAACAGTATTAATGAGATCGCGGGCGCGTTATTGCCAAAAAGTGAGGACGAGGTGGCGGCGATTAGCGAGGATTTGGGTTATCCGGGGCTGCCGGTAAAAAATGATGATTATTATATGTTGGCCAAGGGAATGGACACGCGAGAAACGCCGGGGGGATATAAGGGGCGAGCGGGGCTTTATGAAACGATTGAAGTAGATGAAGATATCCAAAAACTAATCGTAGCACATTCGACGTCGGCGGAGATTATGCGGCTGGCGAAAGAAAAAGGAACGATTACGATGCGCGAGGATGGGGTTTTAAAGGCGCTTTCTGGAATTACGACAATTGATGAAGTAAATCGGGTGGCGAGTGATATTACTTAATTCTTATGGTATAATATATATAATATGGAAAGTGGACAAATATCATCACCAAAAATTGAAACAATGCTTGAGGAATGCGTAAAGCGCAAGGCATCAGATTTGCACATTCAATATGGCATACCGCCGATTTTAAGGATCGATGGGTCGCTGGTGGCGATTCCGAATATGCCGGCGTTGACGGAAGAAATGTTGAAGAACTTGATTTTCGCGACGATGGATGAAGATCAGAAAAAGATCTACCTGAAAGATAAAGAGTTTGACTATTCGTTTTCGTTTGGTGATTTGGCGCGGTTTCGTGTAAACGCGTTTCATGAGCGCGGAAAAATGGCGGCGGCGTTTCGGTTAATTCCGAATGCGATTGTGCCGCTTTCTGATCTTAAAATGCCGGAAGTGATTGGAACTTTTTCAGATTTTCCGCGTGGTTTGGTTTTGGTGACCGGGCCGACGGGTTCTGGTAAGTCCACGACGCTCGCGGCTCTGATTGATAAGATTAATCGTGAGAAATCGGTACATATTTTAACGATCGAGGACCCGATTGAGTTTACACATAAGTCACAACGTTCGGTTGTGGTGCAACGGGAAGTGCATTATGATACTTTTTCATTCGCAGCGGCGTTAAGATCGGCACTGCGGCAAGATCCGGATGTGGTGCTGATTGGTGAGATGCGCGATCTTGAAACAATTCAAGCAGCGATTACGATTGCGGAAACTGGTCACTTGGTGTTTGGGACGCTTCATACAAACTCGGCGGCACAGTCGATTGACCGTATTATTGACGTTTTTCCAGCACATCAGCAGCCGCAGGTCAGAGCGCAGCTTGCGAACATGTTGATGGCAATTTGCTCGCAGAGGTTAGTCCCGGCGGTGGCGGGTGGTCGTGTATGCGCGGCGGAAATTATGGTGGCGAATTCGGCGGTAAGAGCTTTGATTCGTGAAGGTAAGACTTTCCAGTTAGATACGGCAATACAGACTGGTGCCGATCAGGGTATGCAGACGATGGATAGAACGCTGGCGAAATTGGTACAAGCGGGCACAATTACTTATGATGCGGCGAGAGAATTCGCGGTGAACATAAGTGAATTAGACCGTTATGTAAAGGGTTAAATATATGAAGAGGTTTAACTATAAAGCCCGGGATAAAGAAACCGGTAAGATGATAAAAGGTAGTATCCAGGCCGATACTGAGCGATCAGCGGGGCGACTTTTGGTGGAGCAGGGTTATATTCCGGATTCGTTGGTTGAGGAGGGAAAAAACAATCCTTTGATTCATATCAAAGGAAAAGTTAAGACAAAGGATCGGATTACTTTTACACGACAACTGGCGACGTTAATTGGGGCTGGGTTGCCACTTTCAGCGTCGCTTCATACGGTTGCGGAACAGACACAGGAGCGGGGGATGAGGGAAGTAGCTGAGGAAATTATTACAGCGGTAGAATCTGGAAAAAGTTTATACGAAGCATTTGCAGCTCATCCAAAAATATTTAATGGGGTTTATTTGGCGCTGATTCAAGCGGGCGAAACTTCTGGTACGCTTGATACGGCATTGTCGCGACTGGCGGATCAGGAAGAAAAAGATGCGGCGATGATGAGTAAGATTAAGGGTGCGTTGGTTTATCCGGCGATTATCTTTGTGGTGATTATTGCAGTTTTGGCGTTTATGATGATTATGGTGGTGCCACAAGTGGAAAGTCTTTATGAAGATATGGGCGAGGAATTGCCGGCGATTACACAGATGTTGGTTAATATTACAGATTTCTTTGGAGCGTTTTGGTGGTTGATTGGCGGGGTAAGTTTTGGGGTTGTGGCGGCAGCAGTTTATGCGGTGAAGAATACAAAGGCTGGGCGGTATGTAATGGATAATTTTAAACTGCATGCGCCAATTTTTGGGAAGATGTTTGAGAAATTGTATGTGTCGCGGTTTGCGAGAACGGCGGAAATGATGTTGGCAACTGGTGTACCAATGCTTGATTCGATTACGATTTCGATTAATGCGATTTCGAACTCAGTAGTAGAGAAAGAATATAGTAAGGCGCTTGATATGATTAAAGCAGGAAAGCCACTTGCGGAATCTCTGCAGGGGCTAGATTATATGTTGCCGTTGGTTTATCAAATGTCGGCGATCGGTGAGGAATCTGGTAAGATTGATGAGATGCTAGGAAAGGCGGCAGGCGTGTATGAAGGGGAGCTGGATAACCAGATTGCAAACATTTCGACAATGATTGAACCGATTTTGATGGTAGCGATGGCGGGGATGATTGGGGTAGTAATTGGCGGGACGTTGCTTCCGATTTATTCGTTGGTTAATTCGGTGTCGGCGTAGTATATATAGTGGTAAAATTCCGAAAAAATAGCCATAAACCTATTGAAAAAAATAAAAAGGTGCGGTATGATTAAAATAAGTATTAAAATCTAGAAAGGATTTATAATGGCAAAAAATAATATAAAATCTAAGAAAGGGTTCACGATTATTGAAGTTGTGCTCGTGTTGGCTGTGGCGGGCCTTATCTTCATGATGGTGTTCTTGGCACTTCCGGCGTTACAAAGGTCGCAACGTGATACGCAAAGGCGTGATCAGTTGTCTGGACTAATTACGCAGATTACGCAGTATCAGGCGAATAACCGGAACAAGATACCAGATGGTACTGGAGCGGTAACACCAAATGCGGATACTGGTGAGATTCCGGCTGATCAAACTAGCGGTTGGGCGAATTTTTATCGCAACTATATTTTGGCTGGTGGTGATGTGTTTGAAGATCCGAATGGTGTGCCATATAAATTATCGGTTGCGAAGTGCCCTAAGGATGGTTGTACTCAGCCGAAAAGTACTTTTGACGAGCAGGATTATGTAATTACAATTACACTAAATTCTGTATGTGATGGTGAAACTGTAGTTTATAACTCTGGTGCGCGCCGTCTTACGGTTGCCTACAAACTAGAAGGTGGTGGTACTTTCTGTCAGGGTAACTAATAAATCCTTTCATAAAAAACTCCCGCAGGTGCGGGAGTTTTTTATGAATTGTAACAATACCAACCGGCGCGTTCTAGTCGATAGACAACGGCAACCTTGCGGGAATTGGAGGAAAGAATAGCAGTGTCACCTTCGCAAGTAGCACCAATAGCAATGTAGATTGTGTCATCAACGCTGGTTAGATTTTTGATGGTTGCGAGATTACGATTATTGCAGGCTTGGCCGATGCCAAGGCTGGAACTAGATTCACATTTTGCGATATATAGATTAATGGGGTTGCCGTCTGGGTCTAGAAAGTCATCTTTAAAGAAATCGCGATAAAAACCAGCCCAACTGGTGTCTTGAAAGACTTTTTTGGCTGTACGATCATTTTTGACGGCTTGACCGGAAACTGAAATAGCATAGCCACGATCGAGATTGTTTTTATCGGAAATAGCGCTGGCGCTGGCGTTTGCAGTGCTGCTTGCCGAGCCTGGTAAATCGCCGCGGTTATTGTTGGTTTGGAAATTTTTAAGATTAGTAACAAAAGTCATAAGATTTTCGCGACGAGCAGAATCTCGTTCGCTAGCCCAAAGTCCGGGCAGAGCGATAAAAGTAGCCGCAAAAATAATACCTGCGATGGCGAGAACCAACGCAACTTCAATTAGTGTAAATCCTTGTTTTCTATCCATATTATAAGTATATCTGAAATTTGGAAAAATTCAATCTAGTTATGATAAAATTGGATTATGAAGACTATGGTTCTGGTGCTTTGCTTTTTATTCGGGGCGGCGATGGGGTCGTTTTTGTGCTGTCAGGCGCGAAGGTTAAGACGAAAAGAAAAAGGTCAGAAGAAATTAGGAAAATGGTCAGTTTGTTTGGAATGTGGGCATAGGTTGGCGTGGTATGAGAATCTGCCGATTATATCTTGGGTTTTACAAAAGGGGCGATGTCGGAAATGTGGAAAAAAAATTGGGATAGCGGAGGTTTTAGCGGAAGTTTTGACCGGAATGGCTTTTTTGGCGGTTGGAATATATTTTGATTGTGATGGGGCGGGGATTTTGGAATGGTGCGAGTTTGGAATGATGCTTGCGCTAATGATCGGACTTGCGTTTTTGGCAATTTACGATGGTCTTTATGGGGAACTACCAGTAGCTGTATTGACAATTTCTGGATTCTGTGCTATAATGGTAGTAATCCTGAGATTATGGAGTTTGTTTTCAAGATCTCAGTTTTCTTGGATAGCGGTGGTGGAAACTGTGGGGGCTGGGGTGTTACTCGGAGGGGTTTATCTGGTGCTTTACTTGATATCAAAGGGGAAATGGGTGGGGGATGGCGATTACATTCTGGCGGCGATAGTCGGACTGGTAGCGGGGAGCCCGTTTCGGGCGCTGGTAGTGCTTTGTGTTGCGAATACGCTAGCGACGGTAGTGATGGCACCGGTGGTGATGAAGAAGAAAAATAAGAAAATCTTTTTTGGGCCGTTTTTAGTGGCGGCTCTAGTGATAACATTAGTGTTTTATGATATAATAAGGTTATGAGAAAGGGCGACACGCTGATTGAGGTGGCAATTGCGATAGCGATTTTTTCGTTAGTAGCGATTGGGGTTGTGTCGGTGATTAATGGAAGTACTTCAACTTCACAGTCGGCGCTGGAAGTAACGGTAACGCGGGAGGAGATGGATGCACAAGCGGAAGCGCTGAGGTTTATTCATACGTCATATATTGCGGGTGGGAAAGCGAATGCGGTAGGGAATGATAAATATCAACAGCTTTGGGAAAAAATTGCAGGACGGGCGGAACATACAGCGAGCGAGGTGGAGCGGATTTTGGATTATAACCCTGCGACCTGTCGGGAACTTTATGATGCTTCTAATCAGTCAAATATTTTTGACCAAAAAGCGTTTATTGTAAATACACATACGATGGGGAATACAATTGATTTTGCGTCGAGTTCGGTGACGACGACGGCGAAAAATACTTTTCTTAACAATACAATTGTGTCGCGGACAAAAAATGATAATGGGGATTTATTCCGGCAAGCGACGACTTATCCGCGGCTTTTGTATAGATATTCGAATGATGAACAATTACTAGATACATCGGGGCAGTCGGCGGGGACGAATGCGAGTACTTACTATAATTATGATACGATCGCGGCGGCGGAGGGGATTTTTGTGGTGGGAGTAAAAGATCAGCGAACGACGGCGGTGGTGTCTGGGAGTGGGATTGATTATCGGGCGTCGGCGTTTTATGATTTTTACATTCGGACATGTTGGTTCGCGCCTGGAGCAGATAAGCCTTCGACGATATCGACGGTGGTAAGGCTACAGGACCCGGCGGCGGTGGAATATGAGAGCGGAGGGACGGAATTTAATCGGGTGGCGGTGGACTTTTATAGCAACGATGGAACGGGAGATTCGATGCGAGTTTGGGCGGAAGTTGGTGCGACGGTGGGACCAATTGAACCATTTTCAAGGTCTGGATATACGTTTGTGGGGTGGAGCAGAAGCTCTTCTGCTAGTTCCCCGACTTATAATACAACGCAGTCGATTCCGGTGACGGGAGCGACGTCGTATTATGCGGTATGGAAGCGGGCGACTGGAATGGTAACGGTTACGTTTAATTCGAATGGGGGCTATGGAACGATGGCGAATATGACGGTGCCAGTTAATACAGAAATTACGCCGGCGAATGGGTTTTCGAGAAGTGGTTATACTTTTGCGGGATGGAGCACGAACAAGAATGCGACAAGCGGGACGATTGGACCGATTCGGGTGACGGGGACGATGACACTTTATGCGATTTGGCGAAATAATTCTAGTATTTCGACGGAAGATAGGGTGTTGGTAAGATTCTATGAGAATGATGGGTCGAAATTGTTGAGGTCGGTATGGGTAGAGATTGGAACGCGAGTAATGGCATATACGCCATATTATAGATATGGTTACGCTTTTTCTGGGTGGAGTCGAAACCGGTATGCGACTTCGGCGACATATTTGGCGGATAGGCAGATTACGATAACGACGGCGACGGATTTTTATGCGGTATGGAAGGCAGAGCTTCCTATTGTGAGTTATAATGCGAATGGCGGAACGGGCGGTATGGAGGAGCAAGTGGTTTCGATGTCGGGTGGTTACGTTTCGTTATTGCCAAACCAGTTTACGAGAAGCGGATATATATTTATGGGGTGGAGTACGAATAGATATGCGACGCAACCTATGTATAACGAGAGGTCATATATTCAGGTATATAATTCGATGACATTATATGCAGTTTGGATGGAGTGGCCGAAAATGAAGAATTGGAACATTCGGATGTATTGGTATAACTATTATTATGACTATTATTATTATAGTTTTAATTTGGACTCAAATCTTTATGGTTCGAATTTGTCTAACTCGTATTTTACGTTGTCGCCATCAAATACAACAGTTTATTATTTCAACGGATATTATACGAATAACCAAGTAATGGCGTCGTTGTCGCAAAGCACTTCGTATTCTTGGAGATATGGAAATTATAATGAAATTGAAACGATTTCGGCGAGTTTGCCAGTTGGAAAAACGTATTATTATTATGTTTATATTCCGCCATGTAATAATGGTCGTTATTGGTATTGTTATGATGGATATGCGATATTTTATTCAGCGTATTATTATAATCAGATATATGTTAATGTGAATGGGAGTAGATATTATCTTCATAACGCGTCAGGTTTTTATAATTATTTTGATGATTATTACTACTACTATTATTATCGTCGTAACAGTGGATTGTATTGGAACGTGTTTAAGATCCAAAATGGACGAATTTATAGTAGGCAGACGATTACGACTTCACCGGAAACTTGGTACTAGTTTGCTTTTATAGTTTCGCCTTAAACTTAGTATTAGTTAGTTTCAGAATGGAATTTTTCGTGGACTTCTTTTAAATGGGCATCGGTGACGTGGGTGTAGATTTGGGTGGTGGAGATGTCGGCGTGACCAAGCATAGATTGAACGGAGCGGATGTCGGCGCCGTTCATAAGCAGGTCGGTGGCGAAAGAATGGCGCAGGGTATGGGGGCTGACGTGTTTGGTGATACCGGCAAGACGAGCATATTTTTCGACGATGCGGGCGACGGAGCGAGTCGTGATGCGGCGGAAATTGCCGGATTGATCAACGGGTTGTTGATTTTTGCTGTTGTTAAGAAAAAGGGCAGGAAGAGAATCAGTACGGGCGTCGAGATAATCTCTGACGCGGTCGGCGCAAGATTCGGAAATGAAGATTGGGCGGTCTTTACTACCTTTGCCGCGTACCATAAATTCGCGGCGTTCTAGATTGATGGAATCGCGATTAAGATTGACGAGTTCAGAAACGCGAAGACCGCCTGAGTATAATAGTTCGATGATGGCGCGGTCACGTAGGCCGGATTCGGTGGAAAGATCAATTTCATTTAGCATATCTTCAACTTCGTCAAAATGCAAGAAAGTAACCTGTTTTCTGGCGACTTTTGGCAAATCTATTAGCGATGGATCGAGGGATTTGATTTCGCGGCGAGCGAGGTATTTTAGAAAACCACGTAAGGCAATAAGGTGATAGGCTTGAGTAATAACTTGTAGATCTGCGTTGCCATTTTCGGAGCCGTAGCGATTGAGCTTTAAACGATATTTGCGCAGAAGCTCGCGATCTAGGTCACTAGCTTTAATGTCTTCTTTGTTTAGTATTTCGGAAGCGATTTCATAAAAACGTTCAAGATAAAGACGGTAGTTTTCGATGGTTTTTTTACTGCGACCAGCTTCGATTTCGAGATGTTCTAAAAAGTCTTCTATTAAATCAGAGATATACATACTCTTATTATAGCATTTTGTGTTATAATATTCCAAAGGAGTTAAAAATGGCAAAAACAGAAGATTATATCCAAAGAACATTAGTGGTTTTGAAACCGGATACTGTACAACGAGGTATCGTGGGGGAAGTAATTTCGCGGTTTGAGCGAGTGGGACTTAAAATCGTCGGAATGAAGATGGTGATGCCGGATGAAAAACTTTACCGAATGCACTATGAAGATATTGGGCAAATGATTACGCGACGTGGTGAAACGGCGTTTCGCTACAATGTGGAATATATGATGAGTGGCCCGGTGATTGCGATGGTGCTTGAAGGTGTTGAGGCGCAGCCGCTGGTGCGCAAGATTGTCGGACCAACTGAACCGAAATCTGCCGAAATGGGTACAATTCGTGGCGATTTCTCGCACATGAGTTTTGGGTATTCGGATGCAAAAGGCGTTGGTGTACCAAATTTGGTACATGCGTCTGGGTCGCTTGAAGAAGCGAAGAAGGAAATCGATCTTTGGTTTAATGCTAATGAGTTATACGATTATAACGATCTTAATGAGAAATATACTAGGTAATAGATGGGACGGGTCCTGTCGCCGCATTTTCCCCCACGTCGCTAAGGCTCCGTGGGGGTCCCCCAAGCGGCGTCACCCGTCCGATTTATTATAATACTTTTTTCAAAAACTCCTCTACTCGGGGAGTTTTTGGGTGGGTGAAGAAGTCGGCACTTGTGTTTTCTTCAATGATTTTGCCATTGTCAAGAAAGATAACGCGTGAAGCGATTTCACGAGCGAAGCCCATTTCGTGAGTGACGATGGCAAGAGTGAGGTTCTTGGCACTAAGTTCTCGGATAAGGCTTAAAACATCACCGATAGATTCTGGGTCAAGAGCAGAAGTTGGTTCATCGAAAAGGAGGATTTCTGGCTCCATCATCATAGCGCGAATAATAGCGATGCGTTGTTTTTCGCCGCCGGAAAGTGAAGCTGGGTAAGCGTTGATTTTACTGATTAGCCCGATGTGCCTCAAAAGAGTATGGGCTTTTTTAATGGCTGTATTTTCATCAAGAAGATTAAGGTTGACTGGCGCAAGGATAAGATTTTGAATTACGGTAAGATTATTAATTAAATTGAAATGTTGAAAAACCATACCAATTTTCATACGAACTTTGCGGATGTTTTGGTTAGTGACCGGCACGTCGTGAAAAAGTATTTCTCCAGATGTGGGTGTTTCTAAATGGTTGATGCATCTTAGGAAGGTTGATTTGCCGGAGCCGCTGGGTCCTAGGACGACAACTTTTTCGGCTGGTTTTAGGGAAAAATCAATGCCGCGTAAAACTTTATGGTCGCCAAAATCTTTTTTGAGATTTTTGATTGTTAAAATATCTTCTCTTTCGACGAAACTCATTATTTCTTCATCTGTAAGGTTATCAAAATCTTTCATGCTGCCTCCGCAGGTAGATCACTTCTTCTGAGGCGTTTTTCGATAAGTTTGACAATAATGGAAATTAAATAGACTGTAGCGAGATAGAACAGGGCGGCGGTGAACATCGGAACGATGTAACTTGCCATATTTTGTCCGGAGCCGATGTCTTTTGCGGCCATGTTGAGATCATACATGCCAACCATACTGACGATAGCGGTTTCTTTAAAGACGGTAATAATTTCATTGCCAAGAGCGGGAATGATGTTTTTGATGGCTTGTGGGGCAATAATACGAAGGAAGATGGTGGAATTTTTAAGTCCCAATGCTAGGCCAGCTTCTTTTTGGCCTTTATCAACGGATAAAATACCGCCGCGGATGATTTCTGCAGTGTAAGCGGCGGAATTAAAGCCAAAGGCAAGGATGGCGGTGATGAGTTCGGGAAAGTCGCGAATGGCAAAAATGACGAAGAACATAATGAAAAGTTGCAGAGCCATTGGTGTGCCGCGGATGATGGTGACGTAAATGCGGCAAATGAGTTTTGGGATTTTGGTAAATGGGTTGTCTTTCATCGTTTCGATGAGGGCAATGAGAGTACCAAGGATAAAAGCTAGGATTATTGCGAAGAAGGAGATTTCAACAGTTAGCAAAAAACCATGTAAGAGTGAGTCAATATATTCTGGAGTGGTGAATAGTTCAACTAGTTTTGGAAAAAAATCTGACACTTTATTCTAATCCCATATATTTTAAGACAAGGCGGTCGATTTCGGTGATGCCATTTTCATCTTCGGTTAACATTTCAGCGAGGACCTCATTGAAGGCGGCGAGAAGCTCGGGACGGTCTTTGTTGACAGCGATAGCGTAGGATTCTTCGGTTGGGTAGTCTGGATCGCCGGAATAATAGAGGGGCGCTGCTGCGAGGGAATCATTTTTACTAACGATGTATTTTGCGGCGAGTTCATCGGCAATAGCGTAGTCAATACGATTGGCGTTGATGGCATCGGCGGCAAGTTGATGTGATTCGAAGCCTTTGAGCTCGGTATCAGTATCTTTTAATATTCCTTCGTCGATTTCGTCGGAAGCGAAGAGATAGCCAGTGCTACCAGTTTGAGTGCCGAGGATTTTGCCTGCGAGTTGGTTCCATAAAAAGTGCCCATCAGTTAGAACTGAATCACTGTTTTTACTATATATAATATACTGGACTGAATTGTAGTAAGGAATGCTGAAATTGACCTTTTCGGCGCGGGCGGGAGTAATGGTCAAGCCTGCGGCGCCGGCGTCGGCGATTTTGCCAGCGGCGACATTGTCGATAATAACATCAAATTCGACATCTTTGACGGCGATTTTCTTGTTAAGTTTTGCGGCGACGCGGTTGATAATATCGATATCGACGCCGACAATTTTGCGTCCCTCGTAATATTCAAAAGGTGCAAAGAAGGCGTTGGTTTCAACGACATAATCGGTTTTGGTGCTATTAACTCCAACGATAGCACCAGCAATACAGGCGAGTGCAACGAAAATTATACCAGCGATAGCTTGTGGCGAAAAACGTTTTTTGGGGGTTTTGCCGATGACTTTATTTTTGAAAGTAGTAGTAGAATTTGGTTTTGTGCTTTTAGTTGTTTTTGTTGATTTAGCTACTGTCTTGCTCATGCTTTAATTATAACACGAATATGGTATAATGAAAAAGAACCTTTTTTGGCTCCGTAGCTCAATGGATAGAGCAGTTCCGTCCTAAGGAAAAGGTTGTGC
>CAYSSH010000009.1:0-18279 GCA_964433705.1 uncultured Candidatus Saccharibacteria bacterium
TGGGCGGACCCATCTATACTATTATATCACACTTTTGCTTTTTTGTAAAGAGGAGTTTTGAGGGATTTGGCGATTAGCAGAGGTGGAATGAGATAAAATATTATAATATCTTAGGCGATTTAAGGGGTAGGCGAAGGGCAGGGTTTATGGTATAATTAGGGTATGATTTTAGATGATTATAGAAATGAACGATTAAAGAAACTTGAAGCTTTGCGCGAGCGGGGGATTGAGCCGTATCCGTCTAAATCAGGGCGAAATACGAAAATTTTTAACGTAGTGGCGCATTTTGATGAGAAAAAGGGTCAAGAAGTTTGTGTTGCGGGACGAATCGTGGCGATTCGATCGTTTGGGAAATTGGTTTTCCTGAAACTACGCGATTATACGGGCGAGGTGCAGATTTTTATGAGAGCGGGCGAGCCGGTGCCTGAGGGAATGCTTGGGGCGAAGGATGTTAAACTGCTCGATACGGGTGATTTTATCGAAGCGCGGGGACTAGTAGATAAAACACAGACGGGTGAGATTTCGGTGTTTGCTAATTACGTACGGTTACTCACGAAGTCACTCAGACCTTTGCCGGAGAAATATACGAATAAGGAAGAGCGATATCGCAGGCGTTATGTGGACATGAATGTGAATCCAGAAGTACGCGAACGGCTAGTCAGGCGGTCGCGATTCTGGCAAGCAACGCGCGATTTTATGAATCAGCATGGATTCATTGAGATTAATATCCCGGTTTTAGAGCATACGACGGGCGGGGCGGATGCAACGCCGTTTGTGACACATATGAACGCGCTAGATGAGGATTTTTACCTCAGAATTTCGCACGAGCTACCTTTGAAGCGGTTGCTTGGCGGTGGGTTTGAAAAGGTTTACGATATTGGTGCGAGATTTCGGAACGAAGGGGTGGATGATGAGCATTTGCCGGAGCATATTGCGTTTGAGGCTTATGCGGCTTATGAGAATTATGAAGATGGGATAAAATTTTACGAGGAGATGATGAAGTATGTCTGCATGCAGACCTGGGGGACTTTGGAATTTCACGTCGGGGGATTTGATATTGATTTAGACTGCGAATGGCCGCGGTACAAATATGCGGATTTGTTGCGGGAGAAATATGATGTGGACGTGTTTAATCCGGACCGCGAGCAGCTGATTAAGATTTTGCTAGAGAATTGGGATGCGAAGGATTTAAAGCGTGAAGAGTTTATGAAAAAACTCGAAAATACGACGACACCACATCTGATTGACGATGTTTGGAAGCTGATTCGGAAGACCTCGGCGGGGCCGTATTGGGTGATTGAAGAGCCGTTAAGTCTGTCGCCGCTTGCGAAAAAATCGCCAGACAATCCGCTGGTGACGGAGCGGTTCCACCCAGTAATTGCGGGGACAGAGATGGGGAATGGTTTTTCTGAATTAAACGATCCTTTGGACCAGTTAGAGCGATTCCGCGAACAACAAGCGGCGCGGGACGCAGGGGATGAAGAAGCACAGATGCTCGATATGGATTTTGTGGAGATGCTAGAATACGGGATGCCGCCGGCTTGCGGCTGGGGTAATTCGGAGCGGAATTTCTGGCTGCTTGAGGGGGTACCAGGGCGCGAAGCAGTGCCGTTCCCGACGATGAAACGGGCTGAATAATTTCCTTGCATTTTAGTTTTTTACGAAAAAATAGTATAATTAAATATATGCCAAAATTTAAGTTAGTATCGAAATACCAGCCGACTGGCGACCAGCCGGAAGCGATTCGGAAGTTGACCGCGGGGATTTTGGCGGGCGAAAAGGAGCAGACTCTGCTCGGAGTAACGGGTTCGGGGAAAACTTTTACGATGGCGAACTTGATTCAAAACGTCCAGAAGCCGACTTTAGTTCTAGCACACAATAAAACCTTAGCGGCGCAACTTTATTCGGAGTTTCGGGAGTTTTTTCCAGAAAACGAGGTCCATTATTTCGTATCGTATTTTGATTATTATCAGCCGGAGGCATATATTGCATCGACCGACACATATATTGAGAAAGACTCGGCGATTAACGACGAGATCGATAGGCTCAGGCATGGTGCGACAGAAGCGTTACTAACACGCGACGATGTGATTGTGGTGTCAAGCGTGTCGTGTATTTATGGGATTGGATCACCAGAAAATTATCTTGAGATGTCGCTACCGCTTTGGAAAACTATGCAAGGTTGGGGGACGAATGGGGACTCTTCAGACACGCTAAATCAAACAGATTTTATTAAGCAGCTAATCACCATGCAATATCATCGGAATGATTTGGCATTTGAGCGGGGGAATTTTCGAGTAATGGGGGATACGATTGATTTGTATCCAGCGAATGGGGAATTTGCGTATCGGTTTGAGTTTGGATTTGACACGATTGAAGAAGTGAAGATTGTTGATCCGTTGACGTTTGAAGTGCGCGAAAAACCAGACCACATTCACATTTTTCCAAATACGCATTATGCGACGCCGCGTGATGATTTGGAGCGGGCGTTAAAGTCAATTCGGGCGGAATTTGACGAAAGGTTGGCGTTTTTTAGTCGGCACGAAAAGTTTTTGGAAGCACAAAGGCTGAGTCAAAGGACAAAATATGACCTTGAGATGCTAGAAAGTACAGGGTTTGTGAAGGGAATTGAAAATTATTCGCGACACCTTGAAGGGCGCAAAGCCGGAGAGCCGCCGCATACGCTGCTTGACTTTTTCCCGAAAGATTGGCTCTTAATCGTGGATGAGTCGCACATGACTTTGCCGCAAGTAAGGGGAATGTATAACGGCGACCACGCGCGGAAATTAAATCTTGTGGACTTCGGGTTTAGGCTACCTAGCGCACTAGATAACCGACCGTTGACTTTTGGCGAATTTGAAGCACGAGTGAATCAGGCGGTTTATGTATCGGCAACGCCTGGTGAATATGAACTAGAACATAGCCCGGCGCCAGCCGAGCAAGTGATTCGCCCAACGGGGCTGTTAGATCCGGAAATTGAAGTTCGGTCGTCCGATGGGCAAATTGATGATCTAATGGAGGAAATTGACCGGAGAATTGCGAAAGGTCAAAGGACACTAATCACGACTCTAACGAAACGGATGGCGGAAGATTTGACTGACCACTTGAAGGAGCGAGGCGTCAAAACCGCCTACATTCATTCTGATATTGATACTTTGGAGCGGGGAGATATTTTAAGGGATCTACGGACGGGGGTTTATGACGTCTTAGTCGGGATTAATCTTTTGCGAGAAGGGTTAGATTTGCCGGAAGTGTCGCTCGTCGCAATTTTAGACGCAGATAAGGAAGGATTCTTAAGGAGCGAGTCGGCACTGATTCAGACGATTGGACGAGCGGCGCGACATGTGGAGGGAAAAGTGATTATGTATGCGAATTTTATTACCGAAAGTATGGAAAAAGCGATTTCTGAAACCAACCGCCGACGTGAAATCCAAAAACAGTATAATTTTGAGCATAATATTACGCCGACGTCGGTAAAAAAGGAAATTTCGTTGGGGCTGCGGGCGATTATTCCGGAAAAAGAAGTGGAAAATAAACTAGACATTCGGAAAATTCCAAAAGACGAGCTACCGGGGCTAATTAAACAACTACAATCCGAGATGCAACTCGCGGCAGCAAATTTGGAGTTTGAAAAAGCGGCGGCGCTACGCGACGAAATTACAAAGATTAAAGAAAGTATATAAATTATAGACGGCGTTTAATTTGGTTAAGTAGTAAACGGAATTTATTGAGAGTAAGCGAAAAACCGCCAATATATTCTTCGGTATAGCCGCCAAGTCCACCTTTGAAATAAAGTAATGGGTTCTGTGGCGAAAAGTCACCCTCCATGCCATAAAGATTCAGCCGAGTTAAACCGCGGCGCAAACATTCCTCGATGTTCCATCCCTTAATCGCGGTAGAGCCGTTATAGTGTTTGTTTTTTTCGATGGTTCCTGCCACAAACGCCACCATTTCGTTTGGGTGGAGAATATCTACCTCACTCGAAACTAATTCGCCATTGTCTTTTCGCCTTGCCTCGACGAAAATTGCGCGGTCTTTAAACTCGTCCCATAAATCTTCGAAATATTTTACGTCGCGAGTTTTAATGCCATTTCTTTCATTGCTTTCTTGTAAAGCAGTTAGCCATTCCGGTAATTCGGATTTATCTTTTAAGATTTTAATATCTAGTTCGCGCGCAGTTTTATGAAGTTTTTTGCGAGTGCTGGCGTTCATCGTTAGTTCCGCGTCACGCAGAGTTTTAAGACCAGTTAAGTCTTTGATAAACATGAAGCGGTTAGCTTTGTTTTCGATTTTTGTAGTAAAACCTTCGTGTGAAAAACCATGTTTTAAAAAGAGGTCAAAAACCGGGCGATAGTTGTATTCATTAATAACTGTACCATCAAGTTCATGGGTTTTTATCACGAGCGGCGGGAAGATTTCAAACCGGACAAAATGATGCGACGCGGCAAATTGTTTTACTTTTTCGAGAAAAAAATCTAACAAATCGAGGTCATCGTAATTCATAATTGGGCCAAGTTGAATCCAGGCTTCGTGGTCGCTCCTTTCTACGATGAGCGCGACGGCGAGGATGTTGGCGTTTTTATTTTCGTTCTTTTTAACTCCAACCAGATAGGTCTTAAAGCCCATTTTCGTGCGCAAATTGGCACGCGCAACTGATTGGAAAAAATTGCCAGTCGAATGTTCTTCTTCAAATTTAGTAAACTCTGATGGTTGTAATTCCGTAAAAATCATATTACCTCACAAATCGCGTTGTTCTTTACTTTTTAGTTTCATTAAATATAATTTACCAAGCGGAGTAAGTGGTGCGGCGAAAGTGCCGACAAATTCCTGAAGCTCACCATGAAATCCTTGTTTGAATTGATGAACGCCGTTTTCAGGATCTGGGTTTGTTCCCCAAAAATTATACTGACGATAACCGTTTGCGTAGGCATTTTTAATCATCATCCATTGAATTAAATGTGGGGCGCCAAGTTTTTTATGCTCGCGGGTGAAACCGCTTGATAAATAAATTATTTCGTCGCCATAAAGCAGATAAAAGGCGGCAGCAATGGGCTCGCCTTCCGGAGTTTCTACAACGATTGCGGCCGCGTCGTCTTTAAAGGCGGCTTTAAGTTCGCGGAAAAACTGAACATCACGAGGGACAAAGCCATGTACCTTGCCAGATTCGTTGACGAGGCGATATAAAATATCGTATTCTTTAGGAGCAAGTTCACGAATTTTTAAATGGTAGCGGTCGGTCGCATAACGAATAGTATAACGATGGTCGCGACGAAAACTGCGCAAGAGTTTTTGCTCAAGTTCTGGCGAGAGTTCTGGCGAGAGAATAGGGGATCTTTGTTTGGGGGGCTTAACGAGCGGAAGTTCTGGATTTTTGGAAAAATTAATCGCATAAGTCCATTTAACCTGTTCGTATTCACCGAGATATTTAAAACCAATTTTCTTTAGCTGCGCGTTAAAATCTGTTGGGGCTTGATTTTT
This sequence comes from uncultured Candidatus Saccharibacteria bacterium, assembly GCA_964433705.1. Taxonomy (GTDB): domain Bacteria; phylum Patescibacteriota; class Saccharimonadia; order Saccharimonadales; family Saccharimonadaceae; genus Nanosyncoccus. Next base: position 5,479 of record CAYSSH010000009.1, read on the forward strand.
GAATAAAGTCGGAGAGATTTGTAAAATGATGCCTTGTTTTTTTCTTAAAAAATCATAACATTGACTTAAAAAATCATAAAAAAACTTAACATTGTCGGAAAAATTCATAAGCGGACCACGCGAGAACGTAAAAATTTTTTTCTTATAACGCTCATAAATCACGCTAACGAGTCCAGCAACCATTAATTCGTCGTCACAAAATAGCCCAACCAGATACGACTCACGTCCGATGGTTTGATAGCGCTCATACATCGGGGCGCTCTGCATATAGTTTTTGGCAGGACAAGAAGCAGTAAACTTTTGGAACTCATCTATGGTAATTTCACGAAATGTCGTTTTCATATCTATATATATTGTAGCACATTAAAACCGATTATGTTATAATTATATTATGAGTAGTGTGGGCATCCGAGATTTTGAGCAAATAGATAGAAGAATTCGGGCGTGCGACTATTTGTGCGTTGCGCAGATTTTTTTACGAGATAATTTTTTGCTAGAGAGGCCACTGTCATTTGATGATGTGAAGCGGCGACTTTTGGGACATTGGGGAACTTGTCATGGAATTAATGTAGCTTATGCGAATTTAAAAAAATTTTTTCAGGACGACCCGAATTATAGTTTAATTTTAGGACCAGGTCATGGTTTTCCGGCGTTAAATGCAAATGTGTTTTATGATGGCGAACTTTATGCGGTTGATAAAAAGGCGACCAACGATTATGCGGGGCTTTGTTACGTATGCCAGGAGTTTTCTTGGCCGGATGGGTTTCCCTCACACGCAAGCCCGATCACGCCGGGTGTGATTACGGAAGGTGGAGAACTAGGTTATGCACTGGCGAATGCGTATGGCGTGGCGCTTGGGCATCCGGAGAAAACTTTGGTAGTACTAATCGGCGATGGCGAACTGGAAACGGCAACCGCTATCGCATCGCTGAATTTGCGTGGCATCTGCGCGGGAAGTAAAAATGGGCAGGTCTTACCGATGCTACATTTAAATGGCTATAAGATTTCAGCGCCGTCAATTTATGCGCGAAAGTCGGAGCGAGAATTAAATGAGATGATACGCGGATTTGGTTTTACGCCAGTAGTGATTGACGGTGATGATACGGAAGCATTCCAACTTGCATTAAAGAAGGAAGTTGCCTTTCCGTTTTATATTTTAAGGACCGAGAAAGGCGAAGGTGGTCCGAATCGAGGGTTTTTGTCACATCAAGTACCATTAAAAAAAGCGGCAGATAATTTGCGGGAACTAGCAAAACTTGAAAAGTGGCTAAAATCGTATCATTTTGGCGATTTGTTTGATAAAAAGAAAGGATTTCGGGATGGAGAGTAGGTTTAGAGCGCGAGAAGAAGAATTATACTCGCCGGCAGAGCGGATTGGGGAACTGCTTAAAAGGGAATTTTTGAATGATCCGTATTTTTATTTCTTTTCGCCGGATGAAACGACTTCTAATAAATTTGGTGCGGTGTTTGAAGTCGAGAAGCGAGCGTGGGGTGATTTAAAAACCGATAAAGATGACTTGCCATCCGACGAAAATGGTAGGATTATTGAAATGCTGTCGGAGAATGTTTTGTTTTCGACGATGACTGGACACTTGGCGAATGGTGAGCAGGCGATGATGGGGAGTTATGAGGCATTTTTCTCGATTATTACGTCTCAAATTTTACAACAAATTAAGTTTATTCAACAAGCAAAAAAAGTGAATTGGCGCGAACCCATGCCGGCGGTTAATTTGCTTTCTACTTCGACTTGTTGGCGGCAGGATCATAATGGATTTACACATCAATCGCCAGCTTTGGTTTCGTCATTGCTTGCGGTGCCATCCGGGCTAGTGAATTGTATTTTTCCGGTTGATGATAGAGCAGCGGAGGCAGCGTTTGAATTTATGCTAGCATCAAGGGATGTTGTAAACCTTACAACATTTAATAAGATCGCAATGCCACGATATTTAAATTTAAACCAAGCACGAGAGATATTTGAGGACGGCGGAGCGCGAATTTATGATTTTGTTTCGGATACAGAGCCAGATTTTGTGTTTACGGCGGTGGGGGATATTATGACAAGGGAAGCAATTAAGGCTATTGAGATTTTACGTGAGGATTTGCCTTCGGTTAAATTTCGTTTCGTGGGGATTAATGCGCTTAGTTATCGGGCGATTGGGACAACTCAAAATCAATTAAGTCTAGCGCAGTTTAATCAACTGTTTACGACGGATAAGCCGATCATTGCAAACTTTCATGGTTACCCTGTGGCACTTGAAACGATTTTAGGGCGTTACACTAATACGCGGCGACTAAGGATTCATGGTTTTTCTGAAGAAGGCTCGACAACGACGCCATTTGAGATGCTAAGACGGAATATGTGTTCACGATTTGACCTTGCGATTGATGTGGCAAAAGTCTTAAAGAATGAAACGTTGATAAAAAAATACGAGCAAATAATGGTAGAAAATCATAATTATGCTTTAAAATACGGCGAAGATTTGATAAAATTATAAGTTATGATATTGTATATTATTTTAATAGTTGTTTTAATCATATTAATTGAAACAAGCATCCTAGTTGCGCGAAAATACAAACCGTCACTCGGCGGAAAACGAAAAATCTATGTGGATACATCGGCCTTGATTGACGGGAGGATTTTGAATGTGGCAAAAACTGGGTTTCTCGACGGAGATTTGATTATTCCGCGTAGTGTTTTGTTCGAATTGCAACTTTTAGCGGACGGTAAGGATGCGGATAAACGCAATCGCGCAAGAGCGGGACTAAATACTGTTTCAGAATTAGAGCGGGTAGTTGAGGTAAACACCGAAATAATTGATAATTCGGATGGGCTAAAAAAGGTTGATGAAGAATTACTTAGGCTCGCGAAAGAAAATCATGGCGCAATCTTTTCAACTGATTACAATTTAATAAAGGTTGCGGAAGCAGAAAAAATTATGACGTTGAATGTGAACGATTTAGCAATTGCGACGCGAGTGGAGTTCTTGCCGGGCGAAAAAATCAAATTAAAAATCTTAGAAAAAGGTTCAAACCGCGGTCAAGGCGTGGGGCACATGAGCGACGGAACGATGGTAATTGTTGATAATGCATCGAATAAAATCGGCCAGGAAATTATGGTAGAATTAGTACGGCTTTACGAAACACCGGCTGGGAAAATGATTTTCGGACGGCCGGTGAAGAAATCTTAGTTTTAGTTATTCTTTTTCGTAGTATCGTTGGAATCGATAGTTTGGGTAGTTGTTGAGGTTTGTGATTTGGTCGGGGTCAGAGTTAGTTCGGCAGTAGCTTGATAGTCAGCGCTATCAGTGACCACGATTTTAATGAGCGACTCCGTACCATCAATTTGGTAGCCAGAAATAAGCCCATTTGTCGCCACAGAAACATTTGGTACTTCTGTTCCATCAGCGTAGAGCGTTACGCCAGAAATCGAGTTAGAACCTTTTTTGATGATGGCGACAAGGTTACGACCGGTCCTGGAAAGAGATACTTGAGGCGGCTCGTAAGTACAGGTATCGGTATTCTCGCGGTCATATGGCTCTGGGACATTATAAGATTCTTTGCCCGTAAGCGGGTCGGTGACCTTAGTTACTTCAATCTGAATCTTTTGAGATTCTGGAGTACAAGACGCTGCGAGTAGATGATTGTATTTATTAAAGACTAATGTTTCTTTTACGACGCCTGAGTTTTTATCTTTATTAAACCAGCTTGGCCAAATGTCGGTTTTACCGTTGACGGTAAGAGTTTGAATACCAACCGGTTTAATTGGAGCGTCACCATAATGCCACTTGCCTTCTGGTTCGTAAACTTCCTTATGGACGCGCTCCATATAATTACCAACCGCATAACGAACTGGCTCACCCATTGGAGCGGAGAAGCCAGAGCCATCATGGACGCCGTTCCAGACAAAGGTTGAGATGGCAGTAGAGAAACTTTCAATAAGCGAATCTTTAACAATTGCGGCGTTGGTAGTTGTAGTGGTACCGGTTTTAGTGGCGGTCCAAACGTCAGGAACGACAAAACCGACACCATTGTCATTGCGAGCGGAACGATCACCGAGAATATCCGCAACCATATAGGCTACTTGTTCATCAACAACACGAGTAGCTGGAGTGTCTGACCAGGTTTCTACGACGTCACCGGTCGAGTTTTTAACTTCTAGGACATAGGCGAGATCTTTATAGGAACCACCTCGAGCGAGCGACGCGTAGGCGTTAGCGTGCTCCACCATACGAACACCACAACCTGAGCCAATGGCGATTGATAGTCCATAACCACTACGGCCGTCGCAATAGGAAGTATCACCAAGTGCATGCGCAATTTCGAGCGAGTTATCTATACCGTTAATATACAATGCTTTTACCGCCGCAATATTAAGCGAGTGCCCAAGGGAAAAGCGAATAGTGACGTCGCCATAGAAACCCTGCCCGGAGGCGTTTTGGAGCGAACAGCTGCCAGAATAGCCAGCACAATATAAAGAGTTAATATTTTCATCACGCAGGATTGAACCTGGACCATAATTAATTCCTTCACGCTGCATAAACAGCGGGGAATAATCGAGAATCGGCTTAATAGAAGAGCCTGGCTCAATCAGCGAGTCCGTAGTGACGTTTAATTCGCCGTAAGTCGGATTTAAGAAATCAGAAGAACCGACCATAGCGATAACTTGTGAGGTTTCAACATCTACTGAAACCATAGCCATATTATCCGTCCCATTCATGTAAGAATACTCCATGCCAAGCGCTACAGATTCCTCGGCGATTTTTTGGGCACGATAATCCAATGTGGTTGTAATAGTCCAACCGCCGGCACGCATGGTTTGGATGCCGTATTTTTCTTCGAGCTGACTACGCACTTCGAGAACAAAATGTGGAGCGAGTGCGTTAGCGTATTGGCTAGATTCTGGTTTAATAGTATCGAGGATTGCAATTTCTTTAGCGGCGGCAGCTTCTTCCGTAGTAATAAAGCCCATTTCCGCCATCACGTCTAAGGTATAATGCTGGCGCCAGAGCAGCTGTTCGTGACCATATTCATTATATGGATTAAAGACGGCCGGGTTGTTTGGAATGGAAGCGAGCAAAGCACATTCGGCCAAAGTTAAATCTTTGGCGGATTTACCAAAATAGGTCTGCGCTGCCGATTCAACACCGTTGCGGCGGCCACCGTATGGCGACTGATTGAGATACATAGTTAAAATCTCGTCTTTTGAATACATCCGTTCGAGTTCGATGGCCAAAATTAGCTCTTTGATTTTACGAGCCAAGCCGCCACGATTGGCGCTGGCTGCCTCGTCGGCAAAATAAACTTGTTTAATTAGTTGCTGCGTTAAAGTGGAGCCGCCTTGAACCTGTTTGCCGCTAACAGTAGATATAATCGCTCGCACCAAACCAACTGGATCAACGCCGATGTGATTGTAAAAATTACGGTCCTCGATTGCGATAGTCGCTTGACGCATATACTCTGGAATTTCGTCAGCACTGACGGTTAAGCGATAGTTCTCGTTGCCGGTGTCTTTCCATAAAACAACGCCATTACGATCAAGATAAGTATTAACAGTTTCAGAAATTGACATTTCGTCAAGACGAATTTCATCAAGATCTTTCTTATAATAGAGAAATAGCCCGCCGATGGTGATGATGCCGATGATAATTAAAACACCAAAACATTTCAAAATGGTTTTTTGGCCACGCCAAGAGAACCACCACTTAAAGACACGCTTTGGATGTAATCTGGCTAAAAAACGCTTGAATGTCTATTTTGGAAGAGTTGCTAAATCTTCGGCACGTCTTTTTTAATTAGCTTCTTTTTTGGCTTTGCGTCTATCACTAAAATTCGTATATAGATTCATTTTCTTCGGTTTAGATTTTTTAGGCATCTTAGATTTGACAGTTTTTGCCATTTTTTTCATTAGTGGCTCCTTTTCTTCTTTCGGCACAGAATTATCTGGCTCGATAACTTCAATTTTCGTTTTTGCCATATATATTATTATACCATGTGTTATAATAATTATTATGAAAAAGTTTAAGTTCCGGTCTGTGGTACAACTGGCAAATATGAAATTGTCTGTAAAATCTGCGGCAATTTTACTAGCTAGTTCGACGTTGATTTCGGCGCTACTGGGACTTTTTCGCGATAGATTGCTAAACTCCTACTATCTAGGGACTTATCCGACAGGAATTGATGCCTATACGGCAGCTTTTACGATTCCGGATTTTATGTTTTTTATTTTAACATCTGGCGCACTTGCAGTTTCTTTTATTCCAGTTTTTAACCAGCGACTAATGAGCGGAAATAAAAAATCCGCCTGGGAGCTTTCTTCGAGTCTGTTAAATCTATTGGCGCTTTTAACTTTAATTGCCAGTATTTTAATTATGATTTTTGCGGACCCGCTGATTCGGTATGTGGTAAGTCCTGGGCTTGATGAATCCGGTATGATTCTTGCGATTAATATGACACGCGTAATTGCGATTAATCCGTTTTTATTTTCGATTGCGACGGTACTCACTTCTATTCAACAGGCGGTCAGGCGGTTTGTGTTTTACGCATTCGCGCCCACTATATATAATATAGGCATTATTATCGGGATTACCTGTTTTACGAGCGGAATTAACTTGTTTGGGATACAGGTTTTTGAAGGCGGGATTATGGGGGTGGCGATTGGGGTGATTTTAGGGGCGGTGTTGCAGCTCATTGTGTCTTTAATCGGATTGTTCGGGTTAGGATTTGACTATGAATTTAGAATTCGTTGGAAAAATCAAGGTTTTCGAACAATTTTAAAGCTATTACCGCCTCGTTCGCTAGACCAGGGGATTGATTATATTAATTCTATTGTAAGCACAAACCTTTCATCGCGCATGGGAGCGGGAGCGGTGCGCTCGTTTGATCAGGCGACGTCTTTACAATCTATGCCGGTAACGCTAATTGGCGTCGCAATTTCAACTGCATTTTTCCCAAAACTAACCGAGGAACTTGGTAATGGCGACAAAAAAGAGTTTTATCAGACTTTCCGGAAGGCGCTCCGAGCGATTACTTGGATTTCGTTACCGGTTTCGGTAATTGCGTTTTTTGGCCGCGGATATGTGACGAGTTTTATTGCGAATATTGGAAAGAGCGACAGCAACGGAACTATCGCTTCGGTACTTGGGACACTTTGTATTGCCATTTTCGCAAGAAGTGTGTTTCATATTGCTTCGCGTGGGTTTTATGCCTACCAGGATACTAAAACGCCGTTTCGTGTGTCAATTGTAGCAATTGGGCTGACAATTGCGCTCTCAGTAGGCTTTTATTTCTTGGGTTGGGGAGTAGATGGGCTGGGTTTAGCGCAATCACTAGGGGCGATTATTGAGATTATTATCCTGCTTTTGATTTTACAAAAACGCTCACGCGGGGAATTACTGAACTTTGAGTTGTTTAAAGCGATGATGAAGATGTTACTTGCGACTTTTGTTACGGGCTGCGTAGCATTTTCGATGACAAAATTCGTACCGCTGATGGCAACTGATACATCGCTCGTGATTACGGTGCCGAAATTCTTGTTGATTACTGCGGTGTCACTGCTTGCGTATGCGATCGCTTGTTATTTCTTGGATATTGATGAGATTAAACCGCTACTTGATTATATGAAAAAAATCCTATTTAGAAATGCGAAATAGTGCTATAATAAAAATATGGATATTAACTGCGAGAATATTCGTCATTTAGCTGAACTTTCTGATTTTGCATTGAGTGATCAGGAGACGGAGCGACTCGGCGAAGACTTAAAAAATATTATTAACTATATTTCAGAGCTTGATAATCTTGACACAGAAGGGATTGAGCCGACTTATCAGGTGTTCGAGATGGAAAATGTCTGGCGAGACGATGAAGTAGTACCACAAGATGCGACGCGTGAAGAGTTACTGAGTATGACAAAAGAGTCGCGCGACAATCAAATTAAAGTACCTAAAGTTTTATAAAGGAGGGAGATGAGAACTGCAAATAAAACTATTACGGCGACTAGACTAGTCAAAGATGCGCTAGAAAAAGCGAAGCATTTTAAAGATTATAACATTTTTACGTTTTTGAACGAGGAGGGGGCATTAAAAAAGGCGGCGGAAATTGATGCGAAGATTGCGAGAGGTGAAAGAGCCGGGCGACTTGCGGGGGTGCCGTATGCGCTCAAGGATAACTTCTTGAGCCGCGAAGGTGACACGACGGCGTCGGCACATATTTTGGAAGGTTGCGCTTCGCCAGTCACGGCAACGGCGGTACAAAAGCTAGAGGCTGAGGGGGCGATTATGATTGGGCGGACAAATTTGGATGCTTTTTCGCATGGCTCATCAACGGAAAATTCCTATTTTGGGCCGACACATAACTCGCGAGATTTTGGACGAGTGGCTGGAGGGTCAAGTGGTGGTTCAGCGGTGGCGGTGGCGCTTGATATTGTGGAATTTGCGACCGGGACTGATACCGGCGGTTCGATTAGACAACCAGCGTCGTTTAATGGGATTTACGGATTGAAGCCAACTTACGGGACAATCTCGCGCTATGGAGTGGTTGCGATGGCGTCGTCGCTTGATTGTGTTGGTTTTTTCACCAAAACGCCAGAAGATATGGACGTTCTGACGTCAATTACAGCGGGGCAGGACCCAAAAGATATGACGACGTTGCCAGATTACTATAATGATGCTGATGATGAACTAAAGAATACTCATAGGGTTGGTATTATTAAGGATTTTGACAATGAGGCGGTGGATGAGGAGATTCGGGGAGCATTGAAGCGGAAGTGTGAGTTTCTCAAATCCAAGGGCTATGAAATTGTGGAGCTTGAAATGCCGACGCTTAAATATGCCCTGGCGGCATATTACATCATTCAGCCAGCGGAAGTGGCGTCGAATCTGTCACGCTACGACGGGGTACGATATGGATTTCGGTCAGAAAAGTCAAAAGATTTAGACGGACTTTATGAAAACACGCGGGATGAGGGCTTTATGCCGGAAAATAAGCGGCGAATTATGATTGGAAACTTCGTGTTGTCAAGTGGGTTTTACGATGCGTATTTCTTAAAGGCGGCGAAGGCAAGAACATTAATTGTTGAAGAATATAAAAAGGCGTTTTCAAAGTGCGATTTTATCTTGACGCCGGTTTCACCGAACCCAGCATTTAAATTGGGAGAAAAAGTCAATGATCCGGTGGCGATGTACCTGGAAGATTTGATGAGTGTATCGGTAAATCTGGCGGGAGTACCGGGTCTGGCGATTCCTGCAGGAGAAACCAAAGATGGACGTGCGTTGGGACTACAGCTCGTCGGGCCGCGTCGGAGCGATAAGAGTTTGATAGAATTTGCGAAGGAGTTAAGAGATGAATAGAGTCTATATTCCCATTATATCACACTTTATCAAAAAAGTCAAGTTTTATGGGGGAGAACAGTGATGGATGGCGGAGTGATTACTTTTATCATTGCGGTAATCATTGTGGCGGTATTAATGGTCGTCGCGATGATGTTGACGAAGAAAAGGGCACACCATTTTAATGTCGAGGAGTATCAGACGCGTTTTTTAAAGATTGAGAATAGATTAGCAAAAAATAACCCTGCAACTTGGCCGATCACGATTATTAACGGCGATAAATTGCTCGATAAGGCACTAATGGAGATGGGGGTGCCGGGAAAAACGATGGGGGAAAGGCTAAAAAAGATTGATGATAAGTTTTCCGATAAGAATGCAGTCTGGCGGGCACATAAACTCCGCAACGTGATTGCGCATGAAGACGATTTGGAACTTTCGTTCAAGCAGGCGGCGGGGGCTTTGGCGATTTATAAACAGGCATTAAAAGATATAGGAGCGATTTAATGAAATACCTACCGACCATTGGCATTGAATGCCATGTACAACTAAAAACTAAGACGAAATTGTTTTCAGAGGTGGATAACGACGCGCGGGGCAAGGAACCGAACTCTTGCGTGTCGCCAGTGGATTATGCGTTGCCTGGGATGCTGCCGAGGCTAAATGGCGAAGCGGTAAGGCTGGCGATACTCGCGGGGCGCGCGATGAACTGCAAAATAAATGCCTACTCACGATTTGATCGCAAACATTATTTCTACCCAGATTCGCCGAAGGGCTATCAGATTACGCAGTTCTACCATCCGATTATCGGAGCGGGGTTTTTGGACTTACCTTCGGGAACGAGGGTTCGGGTTGAGCACGCACACCTTGAGGGCGATGCGGGAAAGCTGACACATTTTGATAATTATTCTTTGGTGGACTTAAACCGCGTTGATACACCGCTGATTGAGATTGTGTCGATGCCGGATATTCATTCGGCCAAGGATGCGCATGATTATTGTAAAGAACTGTGGCGGCTGATGTGCCACGCTGGAGTAACATACGGTGATTTATATAACGGCAATATGCGATTTGACGTTAATACTTCGCTAGCACCAGAGGGTTCGGATACACTTGGGACTAGGACGGAAGTAAAAAACTTAAATTCGTTTAAGAGCGTGGAGCGGGCGGTGGAATATGAAATCGCTAGACAAACCAAGATATTAGAGGCTGGCGAAAAGGTAGTTCAGCAGACGCTAGGGTGGAGTGACGCGACGGGAAAGACGACGCCGCAACGAAGCAAAGAAGTGGCGGCCGATTATCGTTATATGCCGGAGCCAGATATCCCGCCGCTTCGCTTGTCGGAGGAGTTTATTGAAGCTGAAGCAGCAAAGTTGCCACTTTTGCCGGCAGATTATCGTGCGAGATTTGGCGGCGTAATTGCCTTCGATACGCTTGAAGTTTTGCTCGACTACCCAGAATTAATGCGTAAACTCGGTGAAATTGACGATAAATATATTAAAACTATCTCAAATCTGTTCGCATCAGTACTACTTGCGGAGGAGAAGTCGGCAGAGTATTTGAATGATTTGCCGAGCGTGGCGGATTTAAATAAACTCGCCGAGATGAATGAAAAAAAGGAATTATCCTCGACGGCAGCGAAGGAAGTGTTTTTAAGATTATTTGATCCGCAAATGAAAAATCGTGGGACGGAAACGATTGCGAAAGAGTTGGGTCTGATTCAGGAAAATGATCTTGGGGCACTTGAGGCGATTGTGGACGCGGTACTTGAAAAACCTGAAACGCAAAAAGCGCAAGAAGATTTTAAAAATGGTGAAGAAAAGGTGATCGGATTTCTAGTCGGGCAGGTAATGAAAGAATCAAAAGGCAAGGCGAATCCATCAGCGGTACAAGAGATTTTGCGGAAGAAATTGCGCTCCTAGATGCGATAGACTCCTTAATAAGGAATTTCTTGTAAAATTTGGCGGAAGTATGATATAATTGTGAAAATATGTCTTTTTGTAGTGTGGAATTACGATTGACAAAATAATAATAATTAATAAAGGAGCATATGGCTAACGACCTAAGTAAACTGCGGAATATCGGGATAATCGCCCATATTGATGCGGGGAAAACCACAACCTCTGAGGCGATTTTATATCGTACAGGGCTTAAACATAAAATTGACCTAGTGAAAGGTGGCACTGGTGGTGCTGAAACTGACTGGATGGAACAGGAAAAGGAACGCGGTATTACGATTACTTCGGCTGCGGTGACGGTTTACTGGAAGAACCATCAGATCAACATTATCGATACCCCGGGGCATATCGACTTTACTGCTGAGGTGGAGCGAAGTCTTCGCGTGCTTGATGGTGCGGTAGTAGTATTTGACGGTAAAATGGGGGTTGAAGCGCAATCTGAAACTGTGTGGCGCCAAGCGACAAAGTATGGTATCCCGCGGATTTGTTTTGTGAATAAAATCAATCAGATTGGTGGTGATTTCTATAAATCACTCGATTCGATTCACAAGCGTTTGTCGAAGAATGCGGTAGCAATTCATTTGCCAATTGGGTTTGAAAAAGATATTTGCGGCGTGGTAGATCTTGTTGACATGAAGGCCTACACTTACAAAGATTACGCCGACCACGAGTTGACTGTTGGCGAGATTCCGGCAGATATGCTCGAAAAGGCTAAGAACGCACGCTCAATGTTGATTGAGGAAGCAGTGCAGGCTGACGAAGCATTGATGGATAAATATTTCAACCAGGGCGAAGATGCGATTACAGAAGTAGAACTCAAAGCGGCGCTTAGAAAACGCGTGCTTGATGGTGATTTCTTCCTAGTGACTGGTGGTGATGGTCGTGGTGTGATTGTGGAGAAGGTGCTTGACCTCATGACGGACTATCTGCCAAGTCCGCTTGACCGCGATCAGGGGCAAACGATAGGGACTGACCCGAAGACTGGCGACCAAATCGTTCGGAAGGCCTCAGATACTGAGCCGCTGACCGCACTTGCCTTTAAGATTGCGACTGACCCGTTCGTGGGAAAGCTCATCTTCATTCGTGTTTATGCTGGAAAACTAAAATCGGGTGATACAGTTTTGAATGCTTCAACCGGCGATAAAGAACGGATCGGACGCTTAGTCCGGATGCATGCCAACGACCGGAAAGACATTTCGGAAATTGGAGCTGGTGATATTGCGGCCGTAGTGGGGCTGAAAAACTGTACTACTGGTACGACGCTCTGTGCGCCAAATGCGCCGATTTTGCTTGAATCGATTGATTTCCCAGATCCTCCGGTATCAATCGCGGTAGAACCAAAGACCAAGGCTGATCAGGAAAAAATGGGCATTGGGCTTTCAAAGATGGCCGAAGAGGATCCGACTTTCCGCGTGCATACCGATGAGGAAACCGGTCAAACGATTATTTCAGGTATGGGCGAGCTTCATCTTGAGATTATCATTGATCGTTTGAAGCGCGAGCATGGCGTCGAGGCTAATACC